>DASSZK010000278.1:0-3530 GCA_035702845.1 Acidimicrobiales bacterium | reverse complement strand
TGGGGTCTTTACGGCACCTTGGTGGCCCTGGTCTACCTCAACCTGCGGGTGCGCCTGGAGGGCTTGGACCTCGACGCCCTGGCCTCACTGCCTCCGGGCACCGCCTGAGTGCCTCGCTAGTCCCGATGCCTAACCCGCCCTGGCCTTTCCCGCCGCAGCCCGACCAGCGCCAGGATCTGAACAGCATCGTCCGTTCGGTACTGGCTGAGCGGCGGTTCCATCAAGGCACAAGTTTGTGGCAGCGGATCGGGCACTGGATCTCGGTGGCCGTGCAATGGCTCTTCGACCGACTGGCCAGCCCGGTGACCGTAACGGCCCACGCCGGCGGGCCCTGGGCGGCCGCTGCCGTGGTGCTCGTCTTGGCGGTGATGGTTTTCTTCGTGGTCAGGGCAGTGGTGCGCCATGGGCGACCCGGGCGGCCCAAACGCCCGGCGGGACGAGGTTCGCTGAGGGTGACAGAGGAAGTCCCGCCCCGGACATGGCGCCAGTGGCTCGAAGAGGCCGAGCGCCTGGCCGCCCAGGGCGCCTACCGCGAGGCCATGCGCTGCCGGTACCGGGGCGTGGTAGCCGCACTGGCCGAGGCGGGTACCGTCCAAGAGGTCCCCGGACGTACTGCCGGTGCCTACCAGCGCCTGGTGGCGGAGGCCGACCCGGCCATCGCTCCGGCGTTCTCTGAAGTCACGAGCCGCTTCGAGCGGTCCTGGTACGGGGAGGTCGGGGTGGCAGAGGACGACGACCGCGACCTTGAAGGTCTGGCGAGGCGAGTTCTCGAGCAGGCGGTAGCCCGTTGAAGGCACAGAGCCCGTTGAAGGCACAGAGCCCGTTGAACGCGCAAATTAGGGCACAACTGTGAAGCGCGGGCGCCTTGTTGCCATGATGGCCGTACCGGTCCTGGTGCTGGTCGCCTTGTTCTGGGTGTGGGCCGGCTCGGGAGTGTCGTCGCTTCCTTACGCCCCGACTTCGACGGCTCCCAACGGCGGTGCCGCTTTGGCCGAGGTCCTGAGCCGCCTTGGCGAGCACTTCGAGCCGGAGGGCACCTTCCCCGCTCCGGGCAGGGGTGTGGCGGTCGTCCTTTACGACCAGCTCACGCCGGCGTCGCGCCACCAGCTGCTCGCCTGGGTACGCCGGGGCGGCGTGCTCGTTGTGGCCGATCCCTCGTCCCCGCTAAAGCAGGTGACGCTCGCCCAGGGCGGCCCCAACCAGCCCTTCTCGGTTACCGAGGCTTTACCCCCGGATTGTTCCGCGCCCTGGGTCAGGGGGGTGTCGCAGGTGGGCACCGCCGGCGTGCCGCTGCTCCAGGCGCCGCCCGGCGCCGAGGCATGCTTGTGCGCCGGCGACGCCTGCTTCGCAGTGGAGGTGGCTTTGGGGCACGGAGCCGTGGTGTCGCTGGCCAGTGCCGCGCCGTGGTCCAACTCCCAGCTGGGCACCTACGACAATGCGCGCCTCGCTGCTGACCTCTTGGCACCTGTACCGGGTGGGGATATCGCCTGGGTGACCCAGCCCTGGGTCTTCGGTGGCAGCCGAAGCATTGCCAGCCTCATACCGGCTCAGGCGGATGCCCTGATGCTGGCCCTGGCGGTGGCTGCGGTGGCTGCCTGCATCTGGAAGGGCCGGCGCCTGGGTGGCCCAGTTGCCGAGGAACCGCTCGTGCCTGTACCGGGCTCGGAGCTGGTGCTGGCCACGGGGCGCCTGTTGGCCGGCGCGCACCAGCCGGCGCAGGTGGCATCCCTCCTGCGGGCAGAAAACGCAGCGCTTTTGGCGGCGGCCCTGGGTGTGGTCGGCGACGGGGCTGCGGCTACCCTTGCCCGGGTGGCAGCGCAGCGCACGGGTCTTGCCGAGCACGAGCTGCTCTCTGCCCTCGACGGTCCCCTGCCCGGCACTGATGCCGAGCTGGCACAACAGGCCTGGTTGTTGCAAGAAGCGAGAAGGAGGGCGTCCGGTGTCGCAAACCTACGGGCCTGACCACTGGGGCACACCACCGGGCACCGGCGGGCCGAGCCTGACAGGTGCCCCATCCCCGGCCGCTCCCTGGGCCCCTGCTGCACCGCAACCATCTGGCAAAGCCGCGGGGCTGTCGGGGCGCGAGATGGCAGAGGCCGTCCGGGACCAGGTGGGCAAGGCAGTGGTCGGCCAGGGCCCGGTGGTAAGCGGGCTGGTGACTGCTCTGCTTGTCCCCGGCCACGTGCTTTTGGAGGGCGTCCCCGGCGTCGGGAAGACCTTGCTGGCGAGGGCTTTTGCCGCATCGTTGGACCTGCGTTTTAGCCGTGTGCAGTTCACGCCGGACCTCATGCCCTCCGATGTCCTCGGCCAGAGCATCTACGAGCAGCACAATGCGTCGTTCCGCTTCCGCGAGGGCCCGGTGTTCACGAACGTCCTCCTGGCGGACGAGCTCAACCGGACCCCGCCTCGCACCCAGGCGGCGTTGCTGGAGGCGATGGAGGAGCGGCAGGTGACGATCGATGGGTCGGCGCGCCCGTTGCCAGAGCCGTTCATCGTGTTGGCCACGCAGAACCCGGTCGAGTACGAGGGCACCTACCCACTGCCGGAGGCGCAGCTCGACCGGTTCCTTCTCAAGCTGACGGTTGCCTACCCTCCGGGCCCGTCCGAGGTCGAGGTGCTGGCCCGCACGGATGCCGGCCTGGACCCCCATGACCTCGCCGGAGCGGGGGTCAGTGCCGTCGCCGGCCCGAGCGCCTTGGCTGCGGCGCGCGCCGAGGTCGCCCGGGTGTCCGTAGCCCCCGTGGTCCAGAACTACATCGTGGCCCTGGTCCGGGCTACCCGGGAGGCTCCGAGCGTGTCGCTGGGCGTGTCAACCCGAGGGGCAGCCATGCTGCTGCGAGCGGCCAAGGCGTGGGCGTGGTTGTCGGGCCGCGGCTTTGTGACGCCCGACGACGTGCAGGTCCTGGCGATGCCGGCGCTGGCGCATCGCATCCGCCTGCGCCCCGAGGCCGAGCTGGAGGGCATGACGGCCCAAGGTGTAGTCGGTGCCGTGCTCTCGACGGTGCCTGTCCCGCGTTGAGCTCAGCCCCGGTACCGACCGGGAACGCCTTTGGCCGTCCGGCGCTCACCTGGCGGGCCCCTGTGCTCGCCGTCGTCGTGGGAGCGGTGCTCGCGGCGTGGCCCTATTCGGAGGCCATCGCTGTCGCCGCCTTCGGGGGCTTGGCGCTGGCCCTGGTAGTGGTCGACTACCTGCTGGCTCCCCGGCCCGGCCGCTTCGGTATCGAACGGGTCATGTCGCCCGTCGTCGAGCTCGACCACGAGCTGGAGATTTCCTGGCGTGTCACGAACCCGGGCGGGCGTACGGTGCGCGTGGCCTTCTCGGACGAGCTGGCGCCGTCGCTGCGGCCGGCTGCCCGGGGGGCGGCGGTCGAGGTCGGCCCAAAGGGCGCTGTGACGGCGACGGCCACCCTGTTGCCGTCGCGCCGGGGCCGGTTCGCGCCGTCCCGCTTGGTCGTGAGGGTGGAGGGCCCCATGCGCCTCGCCGCCCGCCAGTCCCGCAGAGAGCTCCCGGGGCTGCTCAAGGTGTACCC
>DASSZK010000187.1:0-10605 GCA_035702845.1 Acidimicrobiales bacterium | reverse complement strand
GCCAGTACCCACCATTCCGGCTTGGTGGTGGGAGAGGTAACGAACATAAACGACCCCAACAAGGCTGGGCGCGCAAAGGTCCGGTACCCGGGCCTCGACCAGAGCACTGAGAGCAACTGGGCAAGGATCCTCGTGCCCGGTGGCGGCAATAGCCGCGGCTCCGTCTCGATACCCGAGGTCGGCGATGAGGTTCTCATTGGCTTTGAACATGGGGACCCGCGCCAGCCGGTCGTAATGGGCGGCCTCTTCGGGAGCAAGAACCAAATACCGCTGTGGACCGTCAAAGACGGCAAGGTCGCCGCTCGGCGCACGACCTCGCGCCTAGGGCATGTGTTCGAGATGTCGGACGGCGAATCCAACGCCGAGCAGTACGTCCTGGTGCAGCTCGCCGGCGGGGACAACCTGCTGAAGATCACGAAAGCGGACACCACTCTCCAAGTGCCCTCGGGCAACCCCGTCACGATCAAGTCGGGCTCGACCGAGATCAGTATGTCCAAGCAAGGAGACATCACCCTGAAAGCCCCGAACATCACTATCTCCGCGGACCAAAGCGTCAAGATCTCCGGCATGCAGATCAACGTTTCTGCTAATTCGGAGCTCCAGATGCAGGGTCAGAGCCAGGCAAGCCTTAAGGGGGCAATGCTGCAGCTGCAAGGCGAAGCTACCGCCGCCCTCAAGGGTGGCATAGTGCAGATCAACTGAGAGGCCACGCAAGCACAATGTCGCAACAGCAACTACCGCCCGGCAGCGCTCCCGGTGAGCGCACCTCCCGACTGGCGCCCACGTCGCCCGCCTTTGTCGGGCGCGGTTTCGCGTTCCCTATGTCCGTTGACAGCCACGGCAATATACGGTTGACGTCAGGCCCTGAGGAGCTCGACACCTCGTTACGGGTCATCCTCTCGACGGCGCCCGGTGAGCGCCTGATGCGCCCGCATTTCGGCTGCAAGATCTGGGATCTGCTCTTCGAACCCGTCAACTTCAACACCCTGGGGTTGATGGAAGCCGCCACCCGTGAGTCCATCACCCAGTGGGAACCACGCGTCGACGTCTTGGACGTGACATGCACACCCGACGACAGAGATGCGACCTTGGTACGGATAGCGGTCTCGTACCGGGTGCGCTCGACAAACGATCGCCGAAACCTTGTTTACCCGTTCTACGTGATACCCCGAGAGGAAAGCTAAGTGGCATTGCAGGCGCCCAACCTTGACGACCGGCACTTCCAAGACATCGTCGACGAGACAAAGAAGCTGATCCCCAAGTACTGCCCGGAATGGACCAACCACAACCTCTCGGACCCCGGGGTGGCGCTCGTCGAGCTTTTCGCGTGGATGAGCGAAATGATGCTGTACCGCCTCAACCAGGTACCTGATCGCTTCTACGTCAAGTTCCTCGAGCTCATGGGTATCGAGCCCTTCGCCCCCACAGCGGCTCGGGCAGACCTGACCTTCTGGCTTTCCACTGTGTTGCCTAACCCCGTCACGGTGCCAGCCGGGACTCAGGTGGGGGCTGCCGGCGCAGCTAGCGCTATCGTTTTTGAAACTGTCGAGCAACTCGTCGTCTCGCCTCCGAAGCTCATTTCCGCCAAGACGGGCCAGCGGGCGAGCACTGCGGCCCTGGCAGACGCCTGGGACGACCTCCGTTTCCCCGGCACGGCTCTACGCTGCTTCAGTACACAACCACGTCCCGCACCTGGCGACGCCCTGTACCTCGGTTTCGCCGAGTCATTGTCCGGGACCGCTCTCTCGCTGCAGGTGAGCGCAACGAGCCCGGCGGGCATCGGCATCTACCCATCACGGCCGCCGCTGGCATGGGAAGCTTGGTCGGGTGAAGCGTGGGTCGAAGTGCCTGTGCACTCAGACACCACGGGCGGTCTCAACAGAGACGGCGAGGTCGTACTGCTGTTACCCCTGGGCCACGAGGCGCTCACCCTCGGGGGGACACGAGCCTTCTGGCTTCGCGTGGTAATGACCAGCACCGCACCGGGTGAGCCGAGCTACCAGGCCTCGCCGGAGATCCGCTCCATTGACGTGGCCGCATTGGGCGGCACCGTCGTCGCAGAGCACTCGATTTCCTATGGGCCCGAGGTGCTCGGCCGCTCCAACGGATTGCCTGCCCAGTCCTTTGCCTTGCGCAATGGCCCGGTACTGGCTCGCAGAGACGGCGAGAACATCCGCCTCAGCGTGGGCAACCTCGTCCAAGACTGGCAAGAGGTCGAGGACTTCTCGAAGTCCGGCCCACAAGATCCTCATTATGTGCTGGAGAGCAGCACCGGTACGGTCCGTTTCGGGCCCCGCGTACGGTACCCCGACGGCACATGGCGCCAGCATGGCGCTGTCCCGGTAGCAGGAGCGGAGGTGATCATGTCGGCCTACCGCCACGGCGGAGGGGCTCGCGCCAACGTCCCGGCAGGCACTCTCTCAGCGATGCGCAGCACAGTCGCCTTTGTGGACCGGGTCATAAACCTGTTGCCGGCC
Organism: Acidimicrobiales bacterium; assembly: GCA_035702845.1. Taxonomy (GTDB): domain Bacteria; phylum Actinomycetota; class Acidimicrobiia; order Acidimicrobiales; family Palsa-688; genus JAJZMF01. Next base: position 8,128 of record DASSZK010000187.1, on the reverse strand, counting down.
AGCGGCGGTGCCGACGCAGAGACAATAAACGAAGCCAAAAAGCGGGCTCCGTTCAGCTTACGCACGGGGGAACGGGCCGTCACTGCACACGACTACGAACGCCTTGCATTAGAAGCCTCCCCTGAGGTTGCCAGGGTGCGCTGCTTGCCGCCGACCACCCCTGGCGGGCCTGTCCGCCTATTGGTCATACCGAGGGTGAGGCGGTCCCCTCACGATCAAAGCATCGATGACTATGCCCTGTCGGACGGCCTGGTGCAAAAGATCACAACTCATCTCGAACCGCGCCGCCTCCTCGGTGTCTCCGTCTCCATCGGGGCTCCCTTCTACCAAGGTGTGACCGTAGCGGCCCATCTGCGCGCCGTGCCCACGGCTAATGACGACGTCGTAGCACGCATCCGTTCGGACGCACTCGCTCTGTTGTACGACTGGGTCAATCCCCTGACCGGCGGTCCCCAAGGAGACGGCTGGGCCTGGGACACCGACCTCAACGCCGCGCCGATTGCACAGTTGTTGGAACAAGTGGACGGCGTCGATCGCATCGACGAGGTATTGCTTTTCGAGTGCGACCTACGGACTGGCCGGCGATATGGCCAGGCCAAAGAACTGGTCAGGCTGGATGAACGCTCCTTGTTCTTGTCCGCCCCCCAGCCTCCCCCTAACCCAGGCGCCGACCCGGGCACGCCGCGCCGAGCGGCTTTGCCCAGCCACAGTGTGGTCGTCGTGAAATGAGCTTGGCGCAAACAAACGGCAGCGGCAGGGAGATGGTCCCTGCGGACCGTCCTGCCCTGCTCGCTCCGATGGCGACCGGTCGGGCGCCACGGCGTGCCGACTGGTTAGTCGCCCAACTCCCCGTCGGGATGTTGGACGACCCGTTCTTCCTCCGTTTCGTCAGCATGTTCCAGGAGCAAGCGAGCACGTACCTCGATGCCATCGACAGCCTCGAGCACATAATCGACCCCTCCGTCGCACCCCTGCCCATGCTGCGCTTCCTCGCTGGTTGGCTCGGGCTAATGCCACTGCCGTCGACCGCCGACGAGGCTGCTTACCGTCGGCTCGTACTGCGTGCAGCTCATCTGCGCTGGTGGCGTGGCACCCGCGCCGGGTTGGAGGAGCTATTGGCCCTTTACACCGGTGAGACGGTCGAAGTCAACGAAGAGGGTACGGCCGGCCGGATAGAGCATGACCAACCGGCAAGCAACAAGGTGTCGATCAGGCTGGGGTCTACCGGGCACCTCTCCGTCGATGCGTTCTTAAACCTGGTCATGGACGAGGTGCCGGCTCACGTCGACCTCGAGATCGTGGTCGGTGAAAGTAGGATATGGCCGGCCCCCCGTGCAGAAAGAGACATCGATGCCCGTTGACGTTGTGTGCCCGACCTGCAACACGGTGAGCCACCTCTCGGACGTCACCCGCGACTCCGACAGCTTTTGCCGCACCTGCGACTACCCCCTGTTCTGGGCTCGCCAAACGACTTTTGCCGCGACAAAAATCGATCTCACCGACGGGCCCGGTCTACGCCGGCTCCCGGGGACAGAGGGCTGGGCCGTCTCCGAGCGCATCGTTTGCCCTACCTGCTCCGAGCCCAACTTGGTTGCAGAAACGATGTGCGTCCGCTGCGGTTCGGACCTGCGGCCCCGCCAGCTACCGCCGATTTATGTCCCCGCGACGCCTTTGCCTTCGTTGGAGCCGCCGGCGCAGAGGCAGCGTCGGCGCGACTGGGTCCCAGCAGTAGTCGTGCTGGCATTTGCCGTGGAGTGCCTTTTGATCTGGCTCATCGGGGCGTACTGGCACTAACAGCTAGCCGGCCGAGCGGTTTCACCCGTCGGCCCCACGAGGTGTCGTCACCCAGCCGCGATGCGGCCCCCGCATCCCCTTCGCGCACTTTGCTCGACCGCCGCGGTTGCCTTAGCAGCAAACCCTGAGCGCGGTCCTATGTAGTTGTCGTACCGGACGCCGTCGTAGTCGTCGTGGGTGCCGTTGTCGTCGTAGTTGGGGCCGCCGTAGTCGTCGTCGCAGGCGGGGCCGTTGTGGACGTGGTGGTCGACGTTGACGGGGTCGTCGTAGTAGTAGTCGTCGTCGTGGCTGAAGTTGTCGTTGTCGGCGCCGTCGTCGTTGTCGTGCTCGTCGTCGTCGTGGGCACCGTCGTGGTCGTAGTTGTCGTCGTGTTGATTACCTCAACAAACGAAGTGTCAGACAACGATGCAGCGAAGGTGCCAGAGGGGTCCGTGAACAGGGCCACCACATAGTGGCTGCCGGGCGAGCCGTATGTCTGGTCGCAACTGGCGGTGTCCTTGTTGGGCCCGGTCACCGCCACGCTCACGCTGGTGCACCCCGATATAGCCGTCGCCGTCCCCCCGGCGCTTGTCGCGTCGAAGAACTCGACCACGGTGCCCCGAACGAGGCTGCCCGAGACGGGGCTGACGGTTGCGGTATAGACCACCTGCTGGCCCTCCGTCCCCGGCGACGGTACCGCTGCCAACGACGTCCCGGTGACAGTGGGGAACCCGCTCAGAGTTGTGCCCGACGGTACCGGGGCGCCGGTAGGGCCGATTGTCGCAGACGCCGACGACGAGCACGCCTGAGGCACAGTGATCCCCGAGGGGATAGTGGCCGTGTACACCTCGCAAGCCTGCGCACTGTACTTTTCGTTGGCCACCAACGGCAGTGCTGGTGACTCGTTGGCATCTGCGTAATAGCCCCCGGAGGAGCCCAAGGTCCCGGCAACCGGTCCCGTGACGGAAGGATCGGCGGCAGCGCACGACGCGCTCGTGCCGCTACAGCTGAAGTCTACGTTCAACGTGTAGGCGGTGCTCGTGTACGCCGACGTCCCGCTAACCGCCACCTGCCAACTTGTCACGGGAAGCTGGATCTGGACCGCAGGAGCAACTATCTCCCCGGTTGTCACCGTGAACGTGAAGTTCTCTGTCTCATAACCGGCGTCAGAAACAGACACCGTGTACTGGCCGGCGGTGCCGGACGTGAGATAAGTGCCGGTTGAATCAGTCGTGCCAGTCGCCACCGGGGTACCGCTGGCACTTGCTCCGCTGTAAACGTCAACGCTCGCGCCATTTGCCACCGACCAGGAACTGGTCCCTCCCGAGGAAGGTGCATCATCCTGCAACTCCGCAGTGATGACCATTTCGGTCGCCTGGGACAGTTGCAACTGCGACGCCGTCACAGTCTGGCCCTCCGAGGTCAAGCTGGTGCACGACCCGGGACTGGAACCTTGAAGCACCATGCAGACGGATGTGGTGGCCGAGTTGTAGCCGATGCCGTAACCCGTAGCCACGATCTTGTACTCGCCCGCGGCCACACTGTAAAACGTGGCCGTCCCGTCTGCACCCGTAGTCGTCGCGCCTTGCGATATGCCGCTCGTGCAGTACGGGCTACCTGCACCCAAGGTGCAGTTCGTACTGCCCACGGCACTCAGGGTGACGGTCGCACCTACTATCGGCTTGCCAGTCGACGCGTCCACGACAGGGACAGCGACTGTGGCCGTGTAGGCGTTGAGCACCGGGCCCAGGGCGTAGTCGTAGCCGGCAGCCTGGGTGATCTCCACGTTCTGTGAGTAGCTTTGGTAACCCGGGACGCTGAATGCAACTGTGTAGTTTTCATTTGGCTCGATCAGTTGCCTGTTCGCCTTGCCCGTAATTGTGAAGGTACCGTTGGAATTGGCAATTATATCGAGCCCCGACATGGCGACACTGCACGGTGGTGCCCCCCCGCACGCGCTCGGCCCAATATCTGTCACAGTGACCGTGCCCGACGTCAGGTCCAAAGCCGATTGTGAGTTCTGGCCCATAAGCCCATATACCGTGCCGGTGATCTCATTGAAGCTCTCGGTCAGTCCTGGGCTAAGCGTCATAGCACCGTCACCGGCCGAGAGCGTGAACGACTCGGTAACCGTCGCATAGTTATTTTCGCTAAAGGTTACCGACCATGAGCCCGGCGTAAGGCAGAGGGAGTATGCGCCGGTGCTATCAGTCGTGATCGTCTGTGCCGGCGACTGCACGGGCGCTCCCCCACCGCTACAGGCGCCCGGCACGGCGGGTGCCGACGAGTTCGCGCCCGATATTGAGATGGTAACCCCTGGTATGGGTAGGTGGGGGCTCGCAGTGGTGTCCAGTATCGTCCCTGAAACGCTGATGTCCTGCTCGTAAAGCGCCACACCCAGCGTCTGGCTTGCACCTGTCGCCAGGACCACAGTTGAGCTCTCCGCCGTCACCAGCGCTGTATCCCAGAAACTCGCTGAACCATAACCCGAGCGCGACGAGACCTGTACTTGGCACGTAGCAACGGAGGAACCGGCGGGTACCAGGCCCAATCCGGAGGCCGAGGCGCTACCGAGGATCACGAAGGAGCCGTCACCGCCAGTAACGGCACTGTACGTTGTGGACGAGCCGCCGGCTGCACATGCCGCAGTGACTGTCATACCTTCCAGGGGGGAGATTTGGTTGCCCGAGCTTGATGGCGCTGAGCCGACATTGCGCAGGTTTTGCAAGACGCCGTCAACGGTGCCGTCGATACAGGCGACTGGTGCCAGTGTGACAGGGACGGCTGCGTTTGTCCCCGGGTAGATAGTCACCGACGAGTCCAGCGCCCCCGTGCAGCCCGTGTACGCCTCCACCTCAAGGTTGTAACTGCTCTGCCCGTGAAGGCTGAGACCACTGAAGGTGACCGACGAGGCCCCCGACCCTGCCGTCTGAGCGGCGAGCTCTGTGGCAGGCGTACCGGCCGGGTCGTACACGACGAAGCTGGCACCGTCCATGGCGGTCCCCGACGTATTGACGGCATCGAAGGTGACGGTGGCGTGCTCGTACATGTCGACGTTGCCAACTTCCACTGGAGCACAAGGCTGCGCCGTGCAAGAGGTATTGATTGGCACTACGACGCTGGGGACCGTGACGCTGTCATAACCCGACGCAGAGAACTGCAGCTCGTAGCTGCCCGGGATGGCGGCATCGGCAACTGAGCTGTTGGGGTCGTTCCATACGAGCTGGCCATTGCTGTCCACACTCCCCGTGATGCCGGTACCGGCCCCTGTCGACGACAGGATGGAAACGCTCACGGCACTCAGCGCGCTCGACGACGTGTCGGTGGTCGAACGACCATTGTGGAGGACAACTGTTGCGCTGACCTTTGACGCGAACGGGTTCAAGACGATATTCGCGAAATAACCGGGGCGGCACCCCGCCAGCGAGGTCGTCGTCGTCGTTGTCGAGCTTGTCGATGTGGAGCTCGTGGAGCTGGTGGAGCTGGACGTTGAGGAGCCTGTGGTGGTCGTAGTGCTGGTCGAGGAGGATGCGGTGCTCGCCGAGGACGAAGTGCTGGAGGCTGTAGTACTCGACGTGCAGCTGGGCACGGAGACGTTGTTCTCGGTAAGGGCTTGGAAGCCGCCGGCTGAGATCTGGAGGCTGAGCGTGGGCGACGCTATCTGTTCGCCCTGGGGCACATTGTCGAAGACGAACGTCCCGTTCTGCGCGATGTTGGTGGTGAAGTTGCCTGACAAAAGCGTCGGAGGACTTATGTTGGTGTCGTAGTAGTCCCAGGTCGCTGTAACTGTTCCCGGTGAGCAAGTCGGGGCGCCTATGGGCGGGGTACAGGTCACTGGCTGGTCGCCGCCTCCGGACATGAACACGAGCGAGCCACTGATCTGCAAGCTCGAGACCAACATCACCGTCGAGTAAGTCCCCGACGCATTGTTGGCGACCTTTACGAGCGCAGGGTCGGGGCTCGTCGTAACGACCTGGTCGTCAGCATTGAGCCCGTCGCCAAAGCAAACTTCGTACTGGCCGGGCGGCAGCCCTTGGAACTCGACCGGGTTACCGGGCGACGAAGTGCCACCCGTACTCAGGTGTTCCGTTACCGCTCCGTTGGTCGGGCAACTTACTGCCGGGGGTGAGCCGGAGGCCGTGGCCGGCGTCGCCACCGTACTGGACGAACTGGTGGCGAAAGTCTGGACGGACGTCGTCGTCACGCATGGTGCAGTCGTCGGGCCGGCCGAGGTCTGCGCCAACGCGGAGCCACCACAGCCGAACGGCCCGGTAATAGTAACGGGAACACCGACCTCTTGCATCGAGCCGGCCTGCGCAGGCGTGACCGCGCTCACCTGCAACCGCCCGTACATGTCCATATTCAGGTTGCGGACCTGGCTCTGGCCCTCGGCGAGCGTCACCGTCCCACTCGCCGGCGCATAGGCGTCGAAGTAGCCACACGGAGCTACCTGGCCGGTACCGCACACCGCAAAGGGGTTGGGGGTGCCGGGTGCATCCGGGCTCTGCACAGCGACGGTGTAGTTGCCATGCGGGAGCCCGACGAGCCGGTAATCACCGTTCGCATCAGCGAAACAGCCCTTGGTCTTACCGTCTGGGCCTACTACCAGTGCGCTCGGCGCTGCGCTCGGGTCAGAGGGATTGCCGCATTGCTCAGTCGACGGAGTGGGCGTGATGTTGACAAACGCCCCACCGACAACGCCGCCGGCATTGGAGATTATGACGCCCATGAGCGCGTCGAGCGGCGGCAGTAGCGCCAGCGGTGCGACAGCTGTTGCGTCCATCGGCACGTCTACCGTGACGGTATATGGTTCGTAACCCGCCGCGTCTATGGTCACAGTGTGGACGCCGGCAGTCAGCCCGCCGACGACATACGAGCCATTCGTCCCCAGCTTCGCAACCAACGCCGGGTTACCGTCCACTTCGGCGCTGCCGGCCGTCACGGGGTTGCCCGACGCCAAGTCGACCACGTTCCCAGTGATCTGAGCACGGTCCTCGCTGGACTTGCTTACCTCGGGCATGTCCAGAGGCTTCATGACCAATGACTGGCCAGCAGGAACATCTGCTTCGAGAGTTCGCGCAGCGTAGCCGAACAGCGAGAAGATCAGCACGTAGTGGCCCGCTGCAACGTTGTCGAAATTGTACGAACCAGCGGGAGCCAGAGACGAAGCAGCACTCGCAGGCGTAGCCGTGAGGGTCTTGTAAGTGTTCTTGCCATCGGTCATCACAACGCCCACGCCACCGAGAGGGCGGCCACCGCTCCTGACCATCCCTGACACTTTGGCGGCTGTCGAGAAGAGGTCGAAATTGACCACTGCATGGCCAGACCGTTGCACGTTGGGCCCAGACAAGGCCACAGGCTCGTCAGCTGGAGCCCAACTCCCACCCGAGGCGGTCACGCTGTACTGGGCCGGCATGGGAAGATCTGGGATGACATAAGTACCGGCAAGCCCCGAGCTCGAACCCTCGGTCGCCGTAAGGGTCGAAACGGACTTCGTCACCGTGCCGTCCGTGGCGGTAACAGTGATACCACCAAGCGCCTGGTCGCCACCCCGTACGGTCCCAACAATAGAAGCCACACCGGGCACCAGGACCAAGTCAACCCTGCTTGCAGACTGGCCCGGCCGCAGCTTTACCAAGGTCGTTGCCGAGCCGTACCCGGGCGCCGATGCCGTTACCAGGAGGCTGTCGGGCGTCGTCAGGCCCGAGATCGACCATGTGCCGGCGAGTGGCCCCACACTCGGCGAGCTTGCCGTTGCCGTCACGGTCCCATCGGTGACCGTGATAATGGCGCCTCCAACCGGGCCATGCGGGCCGGTGACCTTTCCCGAGAGGCTGCCTTGGCCCGGCACCATGGTCACCGCAAGCTGGATCGGTGCACCAGCAGCCGTCACCACATATTTTTGCGTGCCATATCCGGCTTTCGCGAACGTGATGAGGTACTCGTCGGGCGAGGCAAATTGAGCCGAAAAGGCGAAGAAGCCGCTCGAGTAGGTGGTCGTAGCCACGGGTGGGCCCAAGAGCTGGCCCGAGCTGGTCGAGCCGGGCGAACCAAGGAACTTACCTACGGGGCCGCTGTCGGCACTCAAGGTGACGGCGCCGGCCATTGAGGCCCCGACAAGCGTTGCTTGCTGCACAGTAACCGTAACTCCGCCCGGATCGGGCGCCTTGACTTGACCGCTTATAGCGACAGACTGCCCAGCGCCTGTGGCAGACGTCAACGCGGCATTCTTCCCGCCTGACGATGACAGCAGGGTCGCTCCACCTCCGTTGCCGCCGTTGCCGCTATTGCCGTTGCCGTTGCCGTTGCCGCCGTTGCCGTTGCCGTTGCCGCTGCCGCCGTTACTGCCGCCGCC
>DASSZK010000042.1:0-2612 GCA_035702845.1 Acidimicrobiales bacterium | reverse complement strand
TGAGCTTTCAATTTTCCAGCCCCGGGCTTTTTCACCATCTGGCGCGCTACGGCGGTTCGTACGATTTTGTCGTCTTTTCCCCCTACCTTTTTTGGAGCACGGCGGCGTGCATGCCGGTAGTGGCGGAGAGAGCCGTGGTGGCTCCGTGCCTGCACGACGAGGCCTACGCCCGCGTGCCCGTGCTGGCCCCGGTGTTCGAGTCGGCGCACCGGTTGTGGTTCCTTTCCGAGCCCGAGCACCAACTGGCCCACAAGATGTGGGCACTGGCACCCCATAGCGTGACAGGCGCCGGGGTCAAGGTCCCGGCTGGTTACGACGTCGACGGCTTTCGGGCCCGCCACCGCCTCGAAAAGCCCTTTGTATTATTTGCCGGGCGCCGTGAAGAGGGCAAGGGAGCTTCATGGCTCGGCCCCGCTCTGCGGTGCTTGCCGGATGGATGGGAGTTGGTGACAATCGGTAAGTCCGACAAGGAGCCGTTGCCGGGCACGAGAGATCTGGGCTACCTCACCACGAGCGAGAGGGACAACGCCTTCGCTGCCGCCGGTGCTTATTTACAACCGAGCGCTATGGAGAGCTTTTCCCGCACGGTCATGGAGTCGTGGTTGGCGGGTACGCCGGTTGTCGCTTTCGAAGGCAGCGAGGTCGTGGCCTGGCATGTGCGCAGGAGCGGGGGAGGGGTGCTCTTTTCTACAGAGAACTCTCTCGGAGATGCGCTCGCGAGGGTCAGCGCGGAGATGGGCGACGCCGGCCGGCGCTACGTGCTCGACAACTACACGTGGCCGGCGGTCCTGGACCGTATGGAGGCGAGCCTGTCGTGAAGGTGCTAGTGGTGGGCAGTTACCCTCCCGTCCCAGGCGCCGCGGCCGAGGCGACATTTGCCGCCGTAAAGCAACTGTGGGCGCAGGGCCACGAGGTAGAGGTGGCCTCGCCCCGCCCGAGCGCCGCGCACCACCGGGCATGGCCGTTCGTGGACTTGGAAGACCTGTTGCACCGCTCCGGCGCCGAGCGTCTCATCCTCTGCATCGAGCCGGGATGGCCCCTCCCGCGCAACCTTGTGCGCCTGCGGTCACTGCGCCGGGCGTGCCGGGGCGCGCAGTTCATCGTCGTGGGCAACCCCTGGTCGGCGCGGCTGTTGGGCGCCAAGGACGCAGAGCGTGTCCATGCCGGGACCACCCAGGTCAAGCCGGTCGAGCCCATCTCGTTGCGCCAGGTCGCCGGGCGTGGGCGCCGTGCTTTACGCCGCCTCGCGAGCCGGGCGCGCGGGTCTTAGCTGGGCGGCCCAGTGGTCTTGGCTGGGCGGCCCAGTGGTCTTGGCTGGGTGGCCCAGTGGTCTTGGCTGGGTGGCACAGTGGCGGCCGTAAGCTTCAGTATGAAGTTCCGCAGTCGCATCCCCGCCCCGGTGGGGGAAGTCTTCGCCTGGCACGAGCGTCCCGGCGCCATCACCAGGCTTTCCCCGCCCTGGGTACCGGTCCGTGTTGTCAAGGAATCAACCTCGCTGCGTGACGGCGAGGCGGTGTTCGGCCTCCCCGGGGGCGTGCATTTCACTTCGCGCCACGACCCCTCGGGGTATGAGGCCGGCGTTCGGTTCGTCGACACCATGCCCGGCTGGCGGCACACCCACGGTTTCCTTCCGGACGGTGATGACGCCACCGTGATCGAGGACCACCTTCAGACTGCCGTACCCGAGGCCCTGGTCCGGGCCATGTTCGCGTACCGCCACCGCCAGTTGGCCGCCGACCTTGCTGCCCAAGCCCGTTGGGGCGGCCCGAAGGTGACTGTGGCGATGACGGGGTCGTCGGGGCTCGTGGGCACGGCTCTGCGGGCGTTGCTCACCACCGCCGGCCACGAGGTTGTGCGCCTGGTGCGCAGGGCGCCGGCCGCTCCCGATGAGCGCCAGTGGGCCCCATCGCAACCAGACCCCAAGGCCTTGGACGGCACGGATGTCGTTGTGCACCTGGCCGGCGCCCCTATCCTCGGGCGCTTTACGACGGCTCATAAGCAGCGCCTTGTTAGTTCGAGGGTGGCGCCGACGAGGCTCTTGGCCGCTGCCGCCGGGGAGCGGCCGTTTATCAGCGCGTCGGCCATCGGTTATTACGGCCCCCAAGCACTTGGCGACGGCCCCAAGGAAAAAGGCACCGGCTTTCTCGCCGATCTGGTGGCGGAATGGGAAGAGACTGGAGCCAAGGGCCGGGCCGTCCAGGTGCGCACCGGGATCGCCCTCTCGCCTCTCGGCGGGCTTCTTGGGTTGACCTATCCGGTGTTCCTGGCGGGGCTCGGGGGTCGCATCGGCGACGGCCAGCAGTGGATGTCTTGGATCGCCCTGGACGACCTGGTGGATATTTACTTCCGGGCGATCTTCGACGAAGGGCTGCGCGGGCCGGTGGACGCTGTCGCTCCGGTGCCGGTGACGAACCAGACCTTCACCCGCACCCTGGCCCACGTCCTTCACCGGCCAAGCCTTTTGTCGGTCCCGATCGAGGTTACGAGGCTCCTGTTAGGGGAGGGGTCCACCGAGTTTGTCGAGGCCAGCCAGAAGATCGAGCCGCTGGCCGGGCATACTTTTCGCTACCCCGAGCTGGAACCCGCGCTTCGTCACATGCTCGGGCGAGCTA
>DASSZK010000016.1:0-11496 GCA_035702845.1 Acidimicrobiales bacterium | reverse complement strand
TGGACGTCTGCGATGCCCACCCTGAGCTCTTGCGGGCGGCGGCGGACGCGGGGCGCCGCCTGGATGAGGAGTGCCCGATCTGCGCCGAGGCACACCTGGTGCTGGTCTCGTACGTCTTCGGGCCACGCCTGCCACCGTCCGGGCGTTGCGTTGCCAACAAAAAGGAGCTTGCCAAGCTTGCCGCCCCAGGTAACGACCTCGCCGGCTACGTGATCGAGGTCTGCGCCAACTGCGGCTGGAACCACCTGGACCAGGCGTACTCGCTAAGCCCCCGGACCACGGCACGCGCCCGCTCCAAGCCGGCACCGAGCAGCCACAACCCGAGGCACAGTGCGAGAGGGCAGAGCACACGAGAGCCAGATGCCCCTGAGCTGAGTTCGGGAATGGGCGCCGGGCCCGAAGGCCAGTAGCAGCCCAGCCCAGTAGCAGCCCAGCCCAGTAGCATCCAAAGCGTGGCCGGCAGCCGTGCGGCGCTGGACCACAGGAGGTGAGCTGTGACCAGCAACGAAGGCGCTAAGGCTTCGAACATCCCCGCCATCCGCCAGCGTAAGTCGTCCGGGCCACCAGTGGTCATGGTGACCGCCTACGACGCCCCGAGCGCCCGTGCCGCGTTCGCCGCCGGCGTCGACATGGTGCTCGTGGGGGATTCCCTGGGCATGGTCGTGCTCGGCTACCCGGACACGATGCATGTGAGCCTCGACGACATGGTGCGGGCCACAGAGGCCGTCGTACGGGCCGGGCCTAGCTGCCCGGTGGTTGCCGACATGCCCTGGACGAGCTACCACGCCGGGCCTGAGAGGGCCGTCGACAGCGCAGCGCGGCTTGTGCGCGCCGGGGCCAGCGCCGTGAAGCTAGAGGGTGGGGCCAAGCGCCTCGGCGTCGTCCAAAGCCTCCTCGATGCCGAGGTGCCAGTGATGGGCCACCTGGGCCTCACTCCGCAGTCAGTCCTGGCCATGGGCGGCTACAAGACCCAAGGGCGCAGCCCCGGCGCAGCGAAAATGCTCGTGGAGGATGCCATCGCCCTGGCCGATGCCGGGTGCTTCGCCATCGTCCTCGAAGGCGTGCCCACCGGTGTGGCCGAGACGATCACGGCGGCGGTACCCGTGCCAACGATCGGTATCGGGGCGGGCGCTGGCTGTGACGGCCAGGTGCTGGTTTTCCACGACATCATCGGCTGGGCCGGGCCGCGTGCCCCGCGCTTCGTGCGCCGGTACGCAGACCTGGAAAGGGCCGCCGTGCAGGCCATAGTGGCATTTGCCAGCGATGTGCGTGAGGGCCGCTTCCCCACTGAGGACGAGTCCTACTCTTCATAGCGGGTGCTTACCCCCGGTACCCGGGGGCTCATGACTGTCAGGGCTTCATAAGTGTCAGTGGCCCGTGGCACCCTGGTAGGCGTAGGTACACGATCGCAGGCGTCAGCTACCATTGACTCTCGCACAACTGAAAAGGCCCTGCTCCGGACGGACCGGAGCCCTAGCCGGCGGGTACGCCCGGGCGGCTCGGCCCACAGGGAAAGGTAGGTGAGCCGCTCATGCGGCCCTATGAAGTCATGGTCATTTTCGACGCCAGCCTGGAAGAGGACGCTGTCCGGGGTCTGATCGACCGCTTCACCAAGCAGCTCAATGCTGCCGGTGCCAAGTCGGTCAGGGCTGACAACTGGGGTAGGCGGCGCTTGGCGTACCCGGTACGCCACCGCAACGAAGGCCACTACGTGGTCATCGAGGCCAACGCCGAGCCGTCCGTAATCGCCGACCTGGACCGCCAACTGGTCCTGGCCGACGAAGTGCTGCGGCACAAGGTCATCCGGCCACCCGAGCGCACCGCCGGCCGGGCGCGCCCGGCTGCGTCTCCTGAACCCGCCGTAGCGGTGGGTGCCCATACGAACGGAGCGTGATCATGGCACAAGACAATTCAGTGAGCATCGTGGGGAACCTCACCAGGGAGCCCGAACTTCGGTTTACTCCCAGCGGGCAAGCGACTGCCACCTTCGGGATCGCCGTCAACCGGACCTGGACCGACCGCCAGAGCCAGGAGCGACGCGAGTCCACCTCCTTTTTCGACGTCGTCTGCTGGGGCACCCTCGCAGAGAACGCGGCGACCTCGTTGACCCGCGGCACTCGCGTGGTCGTCACGGGGCGCCTCGACCAACGGTCGTGGGAGACCCAAGAAGGCGAGAAGCGTTCCAAGGTCGAGATAACCGCCGAGGAGATCGCTCCCAGCCTGCGCTGGGCAACGGTCCACATAACCCGTAACGAGCGCCGGAGCCCCGAAGGGCCCAACGGCGACACGCACGCCACACACGAACCGGCCTACCACCGCCCGGCCCAGGAGGCCGCTCCGGTGGCCTACAGCGCAGGCCACGAAGACGAGGAGCCGTTCTAAAAAGCCATGGCTAGAGGAAACGACAGGGACCGCAACCCTAAGCGGGCGCCCAAGGAAACCCGCCCTCGCGGCAAAAAGAAGATCTGCATCTTCTGCAAAGACCATGCCCAATGGGTGGACTACAAAGACGTCAGCCTTCTGCGCCGTTTCATGAGCGAGAGGGGCAAGATCCGTTCCCGCCGTGTGACCGGGAACTGCACCCAGCACCAACGCGATGTCCAGGTAGCGATCAAGACCGCCAGGGAACTGGCACTCCTGCCCTACGTCCAGCGCACCGCCAGCGAGCGCGGGCCTGGCCGGCCTCGGCAGGCTCCCGGGCGTGAAGGTCCGGTCGACACCGAGGACATGAACGAGGACTTGCCTGATTACGAGCTCGATGCGGATGCCGACGAGGTTGGGGGCGATGCCGCACTGGCGGAGGTGGACGCACTATGAAAGTCGTACTGCGCTCAGACGTAGCCAAGCTCGGCAAGCGCGGGGACATCTGCGACGTGGCCGACGGTTTTGCCCGTAATTACCTGCTCCCCAAGGGTCATGCCATCCTTGCGAGCACCGGCATCGCCGACCAGGCAGCCAGGATGCGCCGGGCCAGGGAGATCAAAGACGCTCACGACCGTCAAGTGGCGGAAACGATCGCTCGCAGCCTTGTGGCCCAGGTGATCCGCATCCCCGTAAAGGCGGGCCCCGAGGGCAAGTTGTTCGGCTCGGTCACCACGGCCAACATCGTGGAGGCCGTGGCCGAGCAGACCGGAGTGGAGCTCGACCGCAACAGGATGCACCTTTCCGAGCCCATCAAAAACCTTGGTACGCACGAAATCCCGGTGCGCCTCCATTCGGAGGTCCAGTTCCCCGTGACGGTCGAGGTCGTGCGCTCCTAAGCACGCCTGTACCGCCCGGCAACTATGCCTGCCGGTAACGAGCTGACAAACAACGAGCGGGGCCTGCGCCCCGCTCGTTTTGTTTACGCACCTTTGTCTTTTGAGACCTTGGGTCACACCCTGGCCATGTTGGCGAAACGGGTGTAGTGGTTCAAGAAAGCGAGCCTTTTTGTGTCTGTTGGCCCGTTGCGGTGCTTGGCCACGATCACCTCGGCTGTGCCCGCATCCGGGGACTCTTTGTTGTACACCTCGTCGCGGTAGATGAACATGACGACGTCGGCGTCCTGTTCCAAGCTGCCCGACTCTCGCAAGTCCGCCAACACCGGCCGCTTGTCCGAGCGAGCCTCCAGGTTACGCGACAGCTGAGAGAGGGCGACGACGGGGACGGACAGTTCCCTGGCCAATATTTTGAGGCCACGGCTTATTTCCGAAACCTCCACTTGGCGGTTCTCTGAGCCGCCGTGCCCGGACATCAGCTGCAGGTAATCGACGATTATGAGGCCCAGACCTTCACGGCTTTTGAGCCGGCGCGCCTTGGCGCGTATCTCCATGACGGTGAGGTTGGGGTTGTCGTCGATGAACAAAGGTGCTTCCCCGAGCTTGCCGATGGCGTTGACCACTTTGGGCCAGTCTGACTCGTGCAGCTTGCCGTTGCGCATGCGCGAGGAGTCGACCTTGGCTTCAGAACAGAGGATGCGCTGAGTGAGCTCGAGGTGGCTCATCTCCAAGGAGAAGAAAAGCACCGGCTGGCGCTTCTCTATGGCAGCATGGGCAGCCATGCCAAGGGCGAACGCCGTCTTACCCATGGAGGGCCTGGCTCCAACGATTATGAGGGCGTTGGGCTGCAAGCCCGAGAGCAGGTCGTCGAGATCTGCGTACCCCGTAGGCACACCCGTGATGGCATCGCCCCTGTTGTACAGGGCTTCAAGGTGGTCGAGGGTGGCAGTGAGCAACTCGCGCAAGGGCTTCAACGAGTCCGTGACACGGCGCTCGACAATGTCGAATACCATCGCCTCTGCCCGGTCCAGGGTGCTTACGACATCGTCCGGCAGGGAGTAGCCCATCTCGGCGATCTCGCCGGCTACGGCGATGAGCCGCCGCAAAAGGGCGTGCTCCTCCACGATCCGGGCATAGCGCGCGGCGTTGGCGATAGCGGGTGTATTTGCCTGGAGAGCCACGAGGTTCCCCGGGCCACCCACGGCCTCCAAGAGGTCCGCCCGCTTCAGCTCGTCGGAGACCGTTACCGGGTCAGCCGGCTCCCCCTGGGCATATAGCGAGCAGATGGCGTCGAATATGTGGCCATGGGCGGGCCGGTAAAAATCGCTGGCTTTGCAGCGCTCCACGGCCGACGCAATTGCGTCACGGGACAGAAGCATCGCCCCCAGAAGCGACTCCTCCGCCTGCAGGTCTTGGGGGGGTACCCGGTCGTGGCGGGACCTCGCTACAGGCTGGCGGTCGCGGATGTCTGCGATCGTTTGGGGCATGCCTTCACCCTCGCCGCCCAGGTCTGTGGCTCACAAGCGAGAAAAACCTCTTTATTTCCTGTGGACAACCGCACCCTCCTTGGGGATTGGCGAGCCGACGGCCCTGTGGACAGCGCGAAAGCCCAGGTAGAGCCCGTGCCGGAGACGAGTAGCGCTCGGCGCTGGCTCTAGCGCTCCATGTCGGGATCACACCACCACTCTATCGAACATATGTGCGCCGGCGGCGGGCGAGAGGGGGCCAACAGCTTGTTGACCCGCCTGTGGAAAGTGCTAGCCTCGACTCCCTACAACGCCCGGTGGCGAGCTGTAGCAGACTTACTAAAAAACCAGTTAGAGAGACCGGATCTTCCCCCCGGTCCAGGCCGGTGTTATTCGTGCACCGACTGGCCCGGCTCGATCTCCACAAGTTGTCAACAGGGGTTGTGGGCTAGATGTGGCTGACGGCCATGACGGGAAGATGAGCGATCTCCAGCAGTTGTGGGCGACGTGCTCGGACAGCTTGCGCAAGCAGGTCCCCGAGCCGACCTGGAACGCGTGGCTGGCGCCCCTGGTCCCCCTTGAAGTCAACGGGGCTACCTTCGTCTTCGCTGCGCCGAGCTCATTTGTCCGTGAGCTCGTCCTCACCCGGTTCCAGCCTTTGATCGAGCAGGCACTGTCCGAGGCGACCGGTGCCGCGTCCCCGGCCCTGGAGCTGATCGTGAAAGGCTCAGGGGCGTCGGGCGACGGGGCGCTGAGTGGCGCCGACGACCAGTTGTCCGCTCTTACCAGCATCGCAGATGTCCCCGACGACATCACCGCGGTGCCGGCACGATGGAACAACACCGGGCCGGCACGCGAGCGCAAGCCCGCCCCCAACTTGAACCCTCGCTACACCTTCGAGGCTTTTGTCATCGGGGCCTCCAACCGGTTCGCCCATGCTGCTGCCCAGCGGGTAGCCGAGGAGCCTGCCAAGGCGTATAACCCGCTGTTCATCTACGGGGGTTCAGGCCTGGGCAAAACGCACATGCTGCACGCCATCGGACATTACGTAGGGCAGAACTTCCAGAACCTGAACGTGTGCTACGTCTCCACAGAGACGTTCCTCAACGAGTTCATCGAGTCGATCCGCACCCATGGCCAGACGGCCTTCAAGCGCCGCTACCGCACCTATGACGTGCTGCTCGTCGACGACATACAGCTCCTGGAGGGCAAGAAGGAGACCCAGGAGGAGTTCTTCTACACCTTCAACTCGTTCTACGAAGCCGAGAAGCAGATCGTCATTTCCTCCGATCGCCACCCCAGGGCCATCGCCACCCTGGAAGACCGCCTCCGCAGCCGGTTCGAGTCGGGGCTGATCACCGACGTACAGCCTCCCGAGCTCGAGACCCGCTTGGCAATCTTGCGTAAGAAGTCCGAGGGGGAAAGAGCCCGGGTCCCAGAGGACGTCCTCGAGCTCATCGCTACCCATGTAAAGGACAACATCCGTGAGCTCGAAGGAGCTCTCATCCGGCTCTCGGCCTTCGCCAGCATCCATGGGGTGCCAGTCACGCCTCAGCTTGCCCAAGAGGTGCTATCTGATGTCATCGCCGCCAGCGCACCTCGCCAGGTGACGGCGCGCCAGATACTCGAGACCACGGCCAACATGTTCGACCTGTCGGTCGAGGAGATCTGCGGGCCCAGCAGGCGCCGCCCTCTGGTTGCAGCCCGCCAGATGGCCATGTACCTGTTCCGCGAGCTCACCGACTACAGCTACCCGGCCATCGCCCGGGAGTTCGGCGACCGGGACCACACCACCGTCATGCACGCCCAGAAGAAGGTCGCGAAGCTGATGGGTGAGAAGCGCCAGGTATACGAGCAGGTCACCGAGCTCATCCTCAAGATCAAGGCGAACGCGTGAGCGCCGGCGCGGGCTATGGAGATCCTGTGCCGAAGCCTTGTAATTCTGGGGGCGACATAGGCCCTTATCCACAGTCGGCACGTTGGTCGCCTACCTTTAGTGTTTTCGCGTCCACACGGGCCCGGAAAACCACATACGGTGCGAGCTGCCAAGACGGCAGTTCATGCACAATCCACACCACTACAGCTACAGCCTTGGATCTTTAAAGATCTCTTAGTAGAGGAGCACGCAGACCGTGAAGTTTCGATGCGAGCGCGACAACCTGCTGGATGCCCTGGCGACTGCAGGGCGCGCCTCGTCGGGTCGTTCCGGCGGGGTGCTACCCGGTTCACGGCTCCACCTTTCAGGCGACCGCCTGGAGGTCACCGGCACCGACCAGGACCTCACCATCTCGACGGAGGTGACAGTCTCGGGCTTGACCGACGGGACGGTGGTGGCTCCCGGCCGCCTGCTCACTGACATCGTGCGCGCCCTGGAACCCGGCGCCGTAACCCTGGACGGAGACGAGGACGAGCTACGGGTTTCGGCGGGGAGGTCTCAGTTCACGCTGCGCCCCTACCGGGCCGGGGACTTCCCCCACCTGGCCGCCGCGAGCGGCGAGACGGTGTCGTTGTCGACGGCCGGGCTTGCCGAGGCTCTGCGCCAGGTCGTACGAGCGGCTTCTTCGGAAGACACCCGCCCGGTGCTCACCGGCGTGCTGATGGCCGCCGAGGCGGATGGCCTGCGCCTGGTCGCCACCGACTCCTACCGCCTGGCCGTCCGGGACCTTCCCGGAGCCAAAGGTGTCCTGTTGGAAGGCCAGAAGGTGCTTGTCCCCAGCCGTGCCCTGGCAGAGCTGCAACGCCTCCTGGGTGGCGACGCCGGCGCTGTCGAAATACAGCTGGGCGCTCATGACGTGCGCTTCGGCGTCGGTAACGTCCGTATGACCACCCGGTTGATCGAGGGGGAGTTCCCTCCCTACCGCCAGTTGATACCGGTCAGTTACCCGAACCGGCTTGTTATCGGGCGTGAACCGTTCCTCGACGCCATCCGCCGTGTGCGCCTGGTGGCGAGGGACGTGACCACGCCGGCGAGGATCGCCCTTCGCTCCGGGACGGTCCAGCTGAGCGTGATTACGAACGACTGGGGGCAAGCCAGCGAAGAGATCGATGCCAAGTACGAGGGCGCGGAGATGACGATCGCCTTCAACCCCCAGTACTTGGCCGAGGGGGTCGAGGCCATTACTGGCGACGAGGTGCTCCTCGAGACCATAGACGCGCTGAAACCCGCCACTTTGAGGCCGACCGAGAGCAAGGACTACGTGTACCTGCTCATGCCCGTGAGGGTGGCATAAGCCTGGCGCGCTGGCGCCCGGCCCAGCGCAGTTGTGCGCCTCGACCAACTCGACATAAAGGACTTCCGCAACTACAAGGAGGCGGAGGTGCGCCCTGCGAGCAGCGGTGTGACGGTGTTCGGAGGCGACAACGGCGCCGGCAAGACCAACGTCTTGGAGGCTGTCGGCTTTGTTGCCACCCTGCGCAGCTTCCGCGGTGCGCTGACCCAGGCAATGGTGCGGGACGGGACGCCCCAAGCCGTGCTCCGGGCCCAATTTGACCGGGAGGCTCGCTCGCTGCTGGTCGAGGTGGAGCTGAACGTCGCCGGTCGCGACAAGCTACGGCTCAACCGCCAGGCCGTACGCCGCAACGACGACCTCACCAGCGTCCTTGCTGTGACCGTCTTTTCGCCCGACGACATCGACGTCATAAAGGGCGGCCCGGCTACCCGCCGGGACTACCTCGACGAGTTGTTGTGCGCTGTGCACCCTCGGCACGGGGCGACCCTGGCAGAGCTCGAGCGGGTGCTGCGCCAACGGAACGCTTTGCTGCGCAACGCCGGGGGCACCCTGCGACCGGGGGTTGGCGCAACCCTGGACGTGTGGGACGCCAAGTTGGTGGAGCTGGGCGAGGTCATAGCGCTTTCCCGCCATTCCCTCGCCGCAGAGCTCGAACCGCTCGTGGGAGCCGCCTACCTCGCTCTTTGTGCCAAACCCGAGCGAGCCGCCGTGGCCATGAGGTACGAGCGCTCGTGGGGCGGCGACCTCGCCGAGGCACTCGCCACGGCGCGCTACGAGGACGTACGGCGCGCCACGACGACGGTCGGCCCGCAGCGTGACGACCTGTACCTCGGCCTCAATGGCCTCGCCGCCCGCGCCCAGGCGTCCCAGGGTGAGCAACGCAGCCTCGCATTGGCGCTGCGCCTTGGTGGTCACCGCCTGGTCGAGACCAAACAAGGCTCTGCCCCCGTGCTTTTGCTCGACGACATTTTCTCGGAGCTCGACCCGCGCCGTTGCGAGGCACTGGCAACCGGTCTCCCGGACGCCCAAGCCCTGCTCACCACGGCCGGTCCAGTACCGGCAGGTTTGGAGGTCGGGGCCAGGTACCAGGTGGTGGCCGGGGAGCTGGCAGCGGTGCTCTGACCCAGGACGAGCGTACGAGGTAGCGTCGCCAGCATGGGCGACGCGCGCGGGTACTACGACCGGGACCGGCGTCACCCGCTACCCCCCGGGCCTCGGCGGGTGGGTGCGTTCTTGGCCCACGCGGCCAGGGAGCTCGGGGCGGAAGGTGCTGTCAAGGTAGCGGCGCTGGCCGGCCGCTGGCCCGAGATCGTGGGCCCGGCCGTGGCCGATCACACGGCGCCGCGTGCGGTCCGCGACGGGGTCCTTGACGTTGTGGCCGACCACCATGCCTGGGCCGCGCAGCTTCGCCTGCTCAGTGCCGAGCTGCTGCGTAAAGTCCAGGTAGTGAGCCCTGAGGTCGTCGGCATCAATGTCCACGTCAACCCGTCTGGACAGTCCCGCCTGGTAAAATGACAACGAGGTCCGGTTGTGGGCCTTGCACTTGGCCACCCCGACTGGGCCACCGGCCCGGGCCATTCGCCTGGGCTACCCGGACGCAGCTTTGACTGACGCGTCCAGTGCCGGGTAGGGCGGCCCACCCGACGAGTGAAGGCTGGCAATGAGCAAAGTCGAAGAGGAGCAGGTGAGCGTCCTCGACGGTGTCTATTCGGCGAAGGACATGGCGGTCCTGGAGGGCCTGGAGCCGGTCCGCAAGCGGCCCGGCATGTACATCGGCTCCACGAGCACCACAGGCTTGCACCACCTGGTGTGGGAGGTGGTCGACAACTCCGTCGACGAGGCGATGGCCGGTTACTGCACCCGCATAGACGTTACCCTCCTGGCCGACGGCGGGTGCCGGGTGGTCGACAACGGCCGGGGCATCCCAACCGACGTCAACCCCCAGTACCAACTGTCCGGCGTGGAGATCGCCCTCACGAAGCTCCACGGCGGCGGCAAGTTCGGAGGGGCCGGCTACAAGGTGTCCGGCGGCCTGCACGGGGTGGGTGTTTCTGTCGTCAACGCTTTGTCGCGCCGTCTCGTGGTGGAGGTCGACCTCGACGGCAAGCACCACCGCATGGAGTTCGCCGACGGTGGGCAACCGGTGGGCCCTTTGGAGGTGACCGGCCCAGCGCCGGAGGGGCGCAGGGGTACGTCGGTCGCTTTCTGGCCCGATGCGACCATCTTCGAGGAAGTGAACTTCCGGGCCCAGACGGTGCTCGAACGCCTGCAGATGTACGCGTTCTTGAACGCCGGCCTCGAGATCCGCTTCATCGACGAGCGCGAAGGTGGTCCCGCCCCGGTCACCTACCGTTACGACGGCGGGATCATCGACTTTGTCCGGCACCTAAACGGCACCAAAGATCCCTTGTTCAACAAGGTTTCCTACTTCAAGATGGCCGAGGACGACGGGGAAGTCGAAGTCGCCATGCAGTGGAACACCGGCTACAACGAGGGGCTGTGGGGTTTTGCCAACGGTATCTCGACCATAGAGGGCGGCACACATGTGGAGGGTTTGAAAAAGGCCCTCACCAATGTGGTC
Source organism: Acidimicrobiales bacterium (assembly GCA_035702845.1). Taxonomy (GTDB): domain Bacteria; phylum Actinomycetota; class Acidimicrobiia; order Acidimicrobiales; family Palsa-688; genus JAJZMF01. The sequence goes on along the minus strand of DASSZK010000016.1, from coordinate 962 downwards.
AACAAGTACGCCCGGGCCCGCGGCGTTCTCAAGGAAAAAGACGACAACCTGCTAGGCGAGGACATCCGCGAGGGGATGTGCGCCATCGTCTCGGTGAAGCTGCGCGACCCCCAGTTCGAGGGCCAGACAAAGGCCAAGCTCGGCAACACTTCCATGCGGTCGCTCGTCGAGCGCTCCACTAACGAAAAGTTGGCAGAGTGGCTGGAAGAAAACCCCAACGAGGCCAAGTCCATAGTGGCGAAGGCGATCCAAGCCTCCAGGGCGCGGGTTGCAGCTCGCGACGCCAGAGATGCAACCAGGCGTAAATCCCCGCTCGAGGGAGCCGGGATGCCGGGCAAGCTGACGGACTGCCGGGTGCGCGACCCCCGAGAGGCAGAGCTGTTTATCGTGGAGGGCGACTCGGCCGGTGGTAGTGCTGTGCGCGCCCGCAACCCCGAGAACCAAGCCATCCTGCCCATCCGGGGCAAGATCCTGAACGTCGAGCGCGCCCGGATAGACAAGATGTTGAAGAACAACGAGATCCAGGCCTTGGTGTCGGCCATAGGAGCCGGGGTGGGAGAGGACTTCGACGTCGCGAAGATCCGTTACCACAAAGTGATCATCTTGGCCGACGCAGACGTGGACGGCAGCCACATCAGGACCTTGTTGCTCACGTTCTTTTTCCGCCAGATGCTCCCTATGGTCCAAGAGGGCCACGTCTACTGCGCGCAGCCCCCCTTGTTTTCGACCACGGTCGGGCGCGACAAGATCTACCTGAAGGACGAGGGTGCCCGCCAGCGCTTCCTCGCCGAGCGCCCTAATCACAAAGCGGAGTTCAACAGGCTGAAGGGCCTGGGGGAAATGGACCATACCGAGCTTGGGCCGACAACCATGGACCGGGCTACCCGCACGCTGTTGCGGGTCGAGATAGAGGAGGCGGCTCTGGCCGACCAGGCGTGCAGCATCTTGATGGGCGACGATGT
>DASSZK010000229.1:0-8853 GCA_035702845.1 Acidimicrobiales bacterium | reverse complement strand
CTTTTGAGCCACGACGACTAGGACCTGTGTGGTGGCGCCCCCGTCGGCGCTCGGTCGGCCCGGACCTAGTACCTTGAAATCGAACACCGCCTGCTCCAAGGGGATCGGCAGCAGGTCCCCGATCTCGTACCGTAGCGCCGAGCGTAACTCCTTGCCCAAGGTGCCCGGCATGTCCAATACGCGGACCATCGCTCGCTGGCTCGACACGCCTACGACGACGTCGCGTGTCTTGAACCCCGCTTCGCTCCATAGTCGCTTTAGTGCCGCTGCCACGGCGGCTTGGTCCCGCACCTCACCTTCGACGACAGCACCGGAAGGCAGCCCAACTTGGCCGAAGCGGCGCAGCGAGCTCTTCTTGCCTTCGATGACCACCTCGGCCGCTCTGACGGCCGACGATCCTATGTCGAGCCCAACGCTTGTACGCTTAGGCACGGCTACACTCCAGACGGGACCATTTCACTCCGGGGATATCGACTAGTTCATGCCGACTCTTGAGCCATGCACCCCGCGAGGCCCGTGAACAGATCCGAGGAAGCTCTGACTTATTGGTCAGACCTTCCAGTTCACTTTGGCGGTGCTGCGAGCTCCCGAACCCACTTCCAGGCAAGACGGTGCGCCGCACCAGGAACCCTATGGCTTAGGGCGCTCCAGATCGAACAGGCGCTCGCCGCCTATTGTGGCGGCTACAAAATGCCGGCTCACCCACGCAGTAATTTGACGTGCTGGTGAACGGGCATCGGACCTCGGCACGTACACTCCGTCGGCGGGACCGGCTGGTATGAAGTAGCCAATTTTGCCATCCGCTACAAGGTGCTGGAAGCGCCGTAGAGTCGGCACCGGATCCGTGCCACGCCAGCCGCCGATCGCCATCGCCGCGCGGCCCGTGGCCAGCTCGTACCCTGCGGCAGGGTCACCGCCAACTACCGCGACAACCCATTCGACCGACGTTGGCTCTCGCTCGAGCGCATTTACGAGCGCGGCTGGCGGCCGGCTGATATCCGTTACTCCGCCGCCGACCGGGCCTGGCTTAACCGCTACGGACAAACCGGGCAAGTGCGCCATCGGATCCGTACTGGGCACCGGCCCGGTCGCCGTGCCTACGGCGTAGGCGACGGGCCCCGCCAGTAACGTACATGCGGTCACGGCCGCTGTCACGGTGGCGTACCGCCACGGCCGTCGGGGGCGCTCAACGGTTGCGATGACTAATGCGATGCCGAACCCCAGGAACACCAAGCAGTACCTTAGCCAGGGAGCCCAGCCGCGCTCGCGGTCTAAAAGATCGAACGCCCATACGCCACTCAATGCCACGACGCCCGCCGCCCAGAACCTCGTTGTGCGGGTGCCCCACCGCTGGAACAGTACAGACGCTCCGATGGCGACAACGGCCGCTACGGCGGGTGCAAGCACCACCGTGTAGTACGCATTGATAAGGCCTTGGCCGCTGCTGAGGACGGCACCGGCTACCAACAACCACGTACCCCAAACGGCTAGTCCCGCCCGCTCCTGGCGCGCAGGTCGCACGCGAGTGCCGACCATCCCGACGACGAGCAATAGGAGCGCTAGGGGAAGCAGCCACCCGATCTGAGCACCCATCTGTCCACCGAACAGCCGCAGCGACGCCGTCCACAGCGCGTGGCCGAACGAGACCCGCGCCCCCGTGAAACCATGCCCAGTGAGCCGGTTGAACCCGTCGTAGCCAAATATGAGCGTCCAAACGCTGTCATCCGAGGTGCCCCCAATAAAGGGACGGTCGCTCGCCGGCACGATGCTGACCAGAGCTAGCCACCACCCACATGCGGCCAGTGCCCCCACCGCCGTGCGGACCAACGCCGCTGCCCTGGCGCGACGGGACCGGCACCCAGTCACGAGCGCCAGCGCCACCGCAGGCAGGACCATACCCACGGCGAGAAATTTTGTGAGGAACCCCAGCCCCAAGAGTGCACCCGCGCACCAAGCCCACAGCGGGGTGCTTGTGTCTCCTGCCCGAACAGCACAGTACAGCGCCGCCACCGACAGCATGGTCAGCAGCGCATCCGGGTTATTGAAGCGGAAGCTCGCGACGACGACCGGCGTGGTGCATACAATCGCGCCCGCTCCGAGCCCTGCCCAGCGTCCTGCCCACTGCGCCACAGTCGCATAGACAAGAGCGACAGTAGCCACACCTTCTATTGCGTACGGCCCAAGAACGGTCCACGGGCTCAACCCGAACACCCTGACTGCGACCACTGAAGGCCACAAGCTCGCCGGCCCCTTGTCGATCGTCACCAACCCATGCTGGTCTAAGGCTCCAAAGATGGCGGCTTGGAAGCTCTGCGAACCAGCCTCTACAGCACCTGAATAGTACGCGTAGCCCCAGCCCCAGTCACCGAGCCTCCACCAGTACAGGACGGCACTCGCGACAAGTACGATTGCCAGCCCGCCCGCCAGTAACACTCTCTCCTGCCGGCGCCACCACATGCCCGGCGTATAGCCGATGGCTCCGGTCCGAGACAGCCTTTCAGGTAGCCCGTCCCTCGCCAGGCCGGTGGGCTTCTCCGTAACGGATGGGATGCCGCATCGCAATGCCGTTCCGCTCAACAGTGAACCGGGCTCACGAGCTGACGAATTGCGCTGCCCTGCCATAGCCAGTTTATCGGGCCGCGGGTGCCGCCCATTTAGAGAAATCAGAGAACGCAAAGAGAGCGCCGGCACGAGACCGGCGCTCTCTTTCACGTCAACCCAAGCCCGAGGGCTCAGCGACTACTTACTTACTACCAGGCAGCGGCCCAGTTGGTAGCAGTGATGCTCGTCTGCACACCCGAGCTGCTGTTGGCCGTCACCGCTGCCGTCGGGAGTGCGGGGCTGGCTGGGCACGGGGCGGCGGTGGTGCCCTTGTAGGCATTGTAAGCGATCGTCGAAGACGAACCACTTTCGTTATCGTAGATCAGGAAGCAGTTGCCGGAGGTGGAGGAAGCCTCGATCAGCACTGAGCATCCGGCGCTGGAGCTGCAGTTCGTCGACGTAGCCGCTGTGCTTGAACCGAGTGTTCCGCTCAGCGCGACGGCTTCGACGACATTAGTCGCACTAGTCGGGTCGCCCCAGGGAAGCGTGCTGTCCAAGCTTGAGCCGGTGTCTGTGCTGTTCGCGAGCTCGAAAACCTGGTTCGCGGCGTAGTACGACTTCTCGTTGGTGAAGGCATTTGTTGCATTCGACTTCGCGGAGGAGTCGTTAGCGCTGCCCCGGGTGGACAGGAAGGTCGGGATGGCAATTGCCATCAAGATACCCATGATGAGCACGACGACCATAAGTTCGATGAGCGTGAAGCCCGTCTCTTCCTGGCGCCGCTCCTTGAGGTGCTGGAGCACTTAGTTCCTTTCTTGCAGTGGTATTAGAGTGCGAGCCACCCTCCACGCTTCGCCGAACGAGCTGGCGCATCGTGGGTTTCGGCCAACCTGGTCGACTCCCAGGCTTGGCGGGTCTTGGCTCTAGTTAAGGTTTCGGGATACTGATTTCAGGACTTGAGGCCCTTTCGGTTTCTTCACCCGTTGTGCCCGTTGTTGATCAGGGTGGTGACCTTGAACATGGGCAGGTACAGGCAGATGACCATGCTGCCAACTGCTCCTCCCAAGACCAAGATCATCAGCGGCTCGAGAAGCGAGGTGAGAGACTCCACCGTTCTTTCGATTTCGTTGTCCAAGAACGTCGAAGCCTTCTCTAGCATCGAATCCAACCCACCCGTCTCCTCTCCGACACTGATCATGTGCGTGACCATGGTCGGGAACACCGTGTGCCCATTGAGGCCTCGCGCGATTGGCTCACCTCGCTTGACCCCATCGATGATGGAGTCGACGCCCCTTGACACAACGACGTTGTTAACGGTCTCGCGAGTGATCTCCAGCGCCTCCAGTACGGGCACGCCGGCGGAGAGAAGAGCCGAGAGTGTCGACGTGAAACGGCTGACAGCCGTTTTGCGCATCAAGCCACCGAACACCGGGGCCTTGAGCTTCGTAGTGTCCCAAGCCACGCGCCCGTTCGGCGTGTTAATTGCGCGACGAAACCCTATGACAAGGAGGACCATGCCAACCAGAACGAGAGGAAAGTAGCGTACTGTAATGTTGGACAGGTCTACAAGGATCAGTGTCGGCGCAGGCAGTTTTCCGCCCAATTGGGTGAAGATTCCCTTGAACACAGGGACGATGAAGAGCAAGACCGCCGCTGCAATTGCGAGTACAATACACAGTGAGGCCACTGGATAAGCCATTGCGGACTTGATCTTGCCCCGCAGCTCGACCTGCTTCTCGATGGTATCAGCCAGTGAAAGAAGGGCCTTGTCAAGAGCCCCGCTCGCCTCGCCCGCCTTAACCATCGCGACATATAGCCGGCTAAAAGCCTTCGTATGCTTCGAAAGCGCCTCCGAGAGGGCCACGCCCCGCTCGACCTGGGATCGGATATCGCCGATGATCTTCGCCAGTCCGGGATGCTCGGTCTGCTCCTCCAGGATTGTGATGGCCTTGAACAAAGTCAACCCGGAACTAATGAGTGTGGCGAACTGCCTGCTAAAAACGGCCAGGACCTTGAGTGGCACCTTCCCGGCATGACCAGGCAGGTGCAGGTCCATTCGCATCGCTCCACTGGCACCGGCCCTAGCAGTGATGTCCAGGGGCACGTAGCCCATTTCACGCAGTCTTTTGGCCACCAGACTCGTGTTGTCAGCGTCAAGTGTCCCTTTTATTACTTTGCCGGCGCTATCGCGCACCTTGAAGTCGTATGTTAACTGTGCCATTTAGAGGTTCCCTCGGGTGGATCGACTTAGGAGTTGGTCAGGCGGTTTGAAGGAGGCGGCGAAGATCCTCAGGATTAGCGCAGCGCTCTATCGCGACATTGATATCTACGAGACCTCGTTTCACCAACTCGGCAAGCATCTGGTCCATGCTGTGCATCCCATACTTAGCTCCAGCCTGCATGGCACTATAGATTTGATGCGTCTTGCCCTCGCGGATCAAGTTGCGCACGGCGGGGGTGGCAACCAGGATCTCGCACGCTAGGGCCCGCCCCGCCCCACCCGCTCGGGGCAGCAACTGCTGGGTTACAATCCCTTGAATCGTGGTGGCGAGCTGAGTGCGGATCTGCTGTTGCTGGTGTGCCGGGAAGACATCGATCATTCGGTCTATGGACTGGGGCGCATCTTGGGTGTGTAGCGTCGCGAAGACAAGGTGACCGGTCTCCGCCGCCGTCAGGGCGGTCGAAATAGTCTCTAAATCTCGGAGCTCGCCGACTAGGATCACATCGGGGTCTTGACGTAGCACATGCTTTAGCGCTTCGCTGAAACTCTTGGTGTCTTCACCCACTTCACGCTGGTTGACAATAGCCCTTTTGTGATGATGAAGGAATTCGATCGGATCTTCCACTGACATTATGTGAAGTGGCTTCGTAGAATTCACAATGTCTATGAGTGCTGCAAGGGTTGTCGATTTGCCGCTCCCCGTAGGCCCGGTCACGAGGACAAGGCCGCGTGGCAACTCGGCGAACTGCGCTACCGCTGGCGGAACTCCCAGTTGATCGAGGGTCTTGATCTCGAACGGGATCGACCGCAGGACCGCGCCTACAGAGTCGCGCTGTTGGAAAACGTTGACGCGGAAGCGCCCGACTCCTGGGACGACGTGGGACGTGTCGAGTTCCAAGGTGTTCTCGAAGCGCTCACGGATTCTTTGCGGGAGGATGTTATAGATGAGGTCGCGCAACTTCGAGGGAGTTAGGGAATCGAAACCCTCCAGGGGTTGTACCGATCCATGTAACCGGATCATCGGCGGCAATCCAGACGTTAGGTGCAGATCGGAACCGCCGAGCTCTACCAACTTCGAAAGCATCTGGTTGATATGTACCTCGGTCTGTGGTTCCGGGCCCCCCAGTGCCCCCCCGCTCGACGGCGTCGGACCGTACATGCTCCCGATGACACCGATAATGTCGCCGCGTGTGGCCAAGCACGCCTTGGTCTTCCACCCAGTGGACTGGGTGATGACCTGCATAACCGCGTCGTCGAGAGGGTTCTCGGTCGCCACCATCAGGGCATCGCCGTCTAGAGCTATGCCCACGACCATGTGCTTGCGGGCGATGTCTGCCGGCACCACGCCGTCGACGACCGGGGATATGGGCGTTGTCGTGGGGTCCCAGAAGGGCACCCGTAGCTGGTCCGCGACGGCAGCCAGCAGGTCGCGCTCACTAACCAGACCTTCAGCCGAGAGTATTTTGGCCAGGGGTACCCCGGTCTCGGCTTCTTTTTGAAGGGCGTACTCCAAGATGTCCTTGGAGAGCACCTTGCGGTTCACGAGGAACTCGCCGACCTTGCGGGAGGCAGTCTGCATCAATGTCTTGTCGACCTGCGCAACCTTCCGCTTTAGCGAGCAGGCGAGAGGACCTCGGGGGCGAAGCGGTGAGCGGTACTCGGGCTTCCGATGACGAGTCGAAGGAGGGGCGGTTGGAGCCGCCCGTCATTTCAACCGAGCTCAAGAAGCGTGCGAGTTACCCGACGACGCGGAGATGTAGGGCGGGCGGGCCGACCCGATGCTCAGCCAAACGCGAAGAGGGGTCGGGCGACCCTGCCCGTCTTTTCTACCGCAGCCGCGAACGGCCGAGGATGACCACCACGACGAGACGAAGGACGGGCAGAGTCACCCGACCCCGACTGTGTCTTCGACCATGCCGCAGACCTCAGTCGACCAGGCGAGGGCCTCCAGGTAGCTGCGCTCCAGGCTGCCCAGGCTGAGGCCGCAACGCAGGCGCAGGTTCTCTCCGCCCATCTCCCAAGCCAGGACGTCCGCCAGGACGCGGCCCAGCAAGCCGCCCCGCTCGAGCAAGGCGTCAACCAGCTCGTCAGCCAGGGTCAGGTGCTCGACGATCACCGGGATGGGTGCGCCGAGGAGGAGGTCGAGGGCGGATACCAGCCCCACGGTGAAGGCGGAGTCGGCCAGGCGGGGCGCCAGGCGGTTGGCCATCAGTTCGCACATGCGGGCTCGGGTCATGGCGATGTGCAGCTGCTCGTTGGCGCCGGCGTTCGCGCCCTGGAGGAGCATCAGCATGATCCACGCCCGCAGGCGGTGGTGGCCGAGGAGCACAACGCCTTCTCGCACCGAGGCGACGCGGCGGTACAGGCCACGGGCTGCACCTTCACCGGCGAGGCGCAGGAAGCGGTAGCTGAGGGCTGCGTCCGTCTCCACCACGCGCTGGATGTCGTCGGCATCGGCGAACGGGTCGCAAAGCTCGTTTATGACCCGCAGGCATGTCAGGCGGCTGGGGGTGAGGGACTGGCCCTCCACGATCTCAGGGCGCGACAGCAGGTAACCCTGGAACAGCTCGAAACCCAGGTTGCGGCAAAAAGTCAGCTGCTCGTGGGTCTCGACCTTTTCGGCCACGAGCTCGACGCCGAGGCGCATGCACCGGTCCACCTCGGACTCGATCTGCGCCGGCGTCAGGGCCAGGACGTCCAGCTTGACGATGGACACCAGGTCAAGCAAGGGATCGTCGGTGCCCACCCAGTCGTAATCGTCGAGAGCCAGGGCGTAGCCCTGGGCCATCAGGCGCCGGCAACCCTCGACCGCCTCCTCGTCGTGGGCGACACTTTCGAGGATCTCGATGACCGTCTGCTCGGGGGGGAAGGGTATCTCCTGCTCCCCCACCAGGAACGGGCGGGTGGCGTTGACGAACGCCAGCTTGTTGCCGACGAGGCTGGTCAGGCCGATGTCGAGACCGGCACGCACCAGCACGTCGGCGGTCATGGCATCGCCGCCGGGCGCGGTCGTCCCCGGGTCGCGGAAAAGCAGTTCATAGCCGCGGACTTCCAGCTTCGTGTCGAATATCGGCTGGCGCCCCACCATGAACCTGCTCATCGACCCGCCTCCTTGCGGTACCCCACGCGGCACAGTGTCGTCGCCGCGATGCTCATGCTCCTTTAACTCGGCAACTAAGTAACTCGGCCTGATCCCACTTTGGGCGGATACAGAGATCTCGGAACGCCGCGCCCCTCTTGCCAAGCCAGGAGGGAGCGGAGAAGCGCTCAGGCGATGACGCGCATCACCTCTTCGATAGAAGTGAGACCGGTGGCCGCCCCCATTAGGCCGGCCAGGCGCAGCGGCAACATGCCGTCGGCCACGGCGGCCTTTTTGATCTCGTCGGCATGGGCGTGCTCGACGATCATGCGCTCGATCTCCTCGTTTATGGTCAGGACCTCGTGCACGGCAAAGCGCCCGGCATATCCGGTCTTGCCGCACACCGGGCACCCGACGGCCTTGTACATCACCTCGGGCATCTCCTGGACAGACGAGTCCCAGCCCATACTCAGGAGCAACTCCCGGTCGGTCGGGGACGGCTCCTTGCAGCGCTCGCACAGCTTGCGGGTGAGCCGCTGAGCCACGATGCAGTCGAGAGCGCTGCCCACGAGGAACGGTTCCACTCCCATTTCGATCAGCCGGTTGGGCGTGGTCGAGGCGTCGTTGGTGTGCAGGGTGGAGAGCACCAAGTGACCGGTGAGGGCGGCCTCGATGGCGATGGTGGCCGTCTCGCGGTCGCGGATCTCGCCTACGAGGATGATGTCGGGGTCGGCACGCAGGATGCTCCGCAGGGCTGCGGCAAAGGTGAGCCCCGCCTTGGTGTTCACCTGGACCTGGTTGATGCCCTCCAGTTGGTACTCCACCGGGTCCTCGACGGTGATGACGTTTTTGGTGGGCTGGTTCAAGATGTTGAGCGTGGCGTAAAGCGTCGTGGTCTTGCCCGAGCCGGTCGGCCCTGTGACCAAAACCAGGCCGCGTGTCAGATCGGCCAGGCTTCCCACCACGGCCGGGATGCCGAGCTTCTCCAGCGGCACTATCTGGTAGGGGATGG
>DASSZK010000055.1:0-2911 GCA_035702845.1 Acidimicrobiales bacterium | reverse complement strand
GCGCTGCGCAGCGCTGCGCCCATGACGGTGCGTGAGCGCTCGACGATCTCGACGGGGTCGTGCTCTACCCACCCGGCCCGGGGGAGGATCTGGGTGTGCTCCAATTGGTGGCGGCTCACCTCGTTGCCGTCGTGGTCGAAGACCATGAACCGCGTGCTGGTAGTGCCCTGGTCCAAGGCACCGACGAGCTCAGCCATGATGGGCTATCGCTTGGGCCTGGGCGTCGTCGCCGGCGTCGCTCGCCGCCTGGGAGACCAACCGCACCTCGCGGGCGTAGGAGGCCACTTCTGCTTCGATCGCGTTGCCGTCCCAGCCGAGGGCCGGGGCCATAATGCCGGCGACCTGGCGGGCGCAGGCGAGGCCCCCGTCCGGCATCTCCATGGCCATGCGGCACCGGCGAGCCATGACGTCTTCGAGGTGGCGCGCACCCTCGTGGGTCACCGCGTAGCGGATCTCGGCCGCCACGTACCCACCGCCGACTGGTGTGCCCATGGTGGGGTCGTCGCTGATCATCTCGAGGAGATCCTGAGCGACGCAGCCGTAGCGGCCCGCCAGGTGCTCGCCTGCCTCGGGCGGAGCACCAGTGCGGGCGCCGAGGAGAGGCGTCGTGGCCGTGCGGCTCGGGGGCGCTTCCAGCCCGCCGGCGGTCACCGCTGCGTCCACCGCATCGCGGGCCATCACCCGGTAAGTCGTGTACTTGCCCCCGGAGACGACCACGAGCCCCGGCCCTGGCCGCTCGACGGAGTGCTCGCGCGACAGGCGCGTCGTCCGGCGTTCACGCACCACTCCGGTGCCGGCGACGAGGGGACGAAGGCCGGCGTACACGGCGACTACGTCGTCACGGCTGAGCGGCTCTCGCAGGTGCCCGTTCAGCTGGGCTAGGAGGTAATCGACATCTGTGGCGGTGGCCAATGGGCGGTCCTTGTCGTAGGGCCAGTCCGTGTCGGTCGTGCCGATGACCCAGTTGTCGCCCCATGGCAGCACGAAAAGCACGCTCTTGTCGGTCCGCATGATCAGCCCCGTGCTGCACTCGATGCGGTCCCGTGCCACGACGATGTGCACGCCTTTGGAAGGCCGGACGCGGGTGCCGCGGTCTACGCCCGCAAGGGCCTCGGTCTCTTCGGTCCAAGGGCCCGTGGCCAGGACGGCTACCTGGGCGCGGGCTTGGTGGACCGAGCCGGTCTCGGTGTCCCGCAGAGTCGCCACCGGTGTCCCGTTCGGGAAATCGATCTTTTGTAGCGACAGGCGGTTGGCGGTCACGGCCCCGTAGCCGGCGGCGGTGCGGACGAGCTCAACCACTAGGCGGGCGTCATCGACTTGGGCGTCGTAGTAGAGCAGGGCTCCTGCCAGAGGGCGCAGGCCGGGGGCCACACGTGCGGCCCCGGCCCGGGCGAGGTGGCGGTGGCGTGGCAGCCTTCCGGGCCCGGCCCGAGCCGATGCCGTGAAGCCGCCGGCCATGAGGTCGTACAGCGCCAAGCCGGCGCCCGCGTAGGCCCGTTCCAGCAATGGCGAGTGCAGCGGGTAAAGGATGGGCAGGGGGTGAACGAGGTGGGGGGCGATGCGCCCGGCCAGGAGGGAGCGCTCCGCCAGACCCTCACGTACGAGGTGGAAGTCCAGCATCTGCAGGTAGCGCAGGCCTCCGTGGACGAGCTTGCTGGAGCGGCTCGATGTGCCTGCCGCCCAGTCCTGGGCCTCGACGAGCAGCGTGCGTAGGCCCCTGGTGGCGGCGTCGAGGGCCGTGCCGGCCCCCGTCACGCCCCCGCCCACTACGAGGATGTCAAACTCGCCGTCAAGTCCCGACAAGGCGCGCTCTCGCTGCTCTGGCCCCAGGCGCGCCGCACCATCCCTGAGCGCTGGCACTTCGGTTAGCACGCCCGTTGCCAGAGCAGGGCCTTCGCCATGGCCCCCCACTCGTAGACCGTGTAATAGGCGGCCTGCACGGGAGGAAGGCGGACGCCAACAACCTTGACGGTGCCAGGGAAGCAGCGCTTGACCCGGATGCGCGCCCGGGTCGACTGCTGGACGGTGCTCACCACGATCACGCTCTTCCAGCCGTGGGCCCGGGCCTCGCGGCCAAAGTACTGGGCCTCACCGCGTGTGCTCGCCGGGTCGGCGACGAAACAGTGCACCTGCACCCCGGGCACGCTCACGTCGGGGCAGCCCCACTCCAAGGAGGGGACAGACAAGAGCAGGACGGGCGCCGCATGGCGGCGTGCCAGCGACAGGGCGGTGCGTAGGCGCTTCCCGGGGCCGCCCAACATCAAAATAGCGTCGGCGTGGATGCCCGCTACCGGGTCCATAGCCGGCCACAAAAAGAGCCTGGCGGTCAACGCGCACCACAAGGCAACGATAAGCCCGAACCCAGTGAGCAGTGTTCGCCGGCGCTTGGAGCAGGGGCGCCGGGACTGGCCGCGCCGGCGCTTTGTCGTAACGGGCACGTCCCCGATGATGGTCGGCCGGGTGCGCTAGCGGCCAAACGGGCGTAACCTGTCGCCCATGAACGACGCCGAGCTTGTGCGCCAGATCGGTGAGCTGGCTGAGCAGGAGCACGCCCTCGAACGGGCGCACGCCGGCGAGGGCCTCTCAGCCGAGGACCAGGAGAAGCTGCGCCAGGTCGAGGTCACGCTCGACCAGTGCTGGGACCTCTTGCGTCAGCGGCGCGCTCGACGGGCTGCCGGCCAGGACCCCGACGAGGTGGGCGTCCGCCCGGCGGACGTAGTCGAGAACTACCGGCAGTAAAACCCTTCATAACACCGGGGTAAATGGCGGAGGCCTGCTCTCGTAGCGCTGGCCGCTCGGGCTGGTGAGCTCCAGCACGGCGTCGGCGCCGAGCTTGAGCCGCCAGCCTTTGTCGTGCCAGATGTGGTGGTGGCGGGTACAGGCCAGCACCAGGTTGTCAAGGCGCGTGTGG
>DASSZK010000357.1:0-6349 GCA_035702845.1 Acidimicrobiales bacterium | reverse complement strand
TTTGTGCAGGTGCTCGTTCTCTTTGCGTAGGGCCGCCAGTTCGCGGTCCTTGGGCTCAAGGGGAGGCCGTCCTGCCCCCTTGGCCAGGGCCTCCAGAGCGCCGCGGTCACGCTGGTGGCGCCACTCGGTGATGTTGGAGCTGTAGAGGCCCTCACGGCGCAAGAAGGCCCCGCGCTCGTTCTTGGGCAGTTGCTCGTAGGTCGCCAATGTCTCGGCCTTGTAGCGGGCCGAGTAGTGGCGCCGGCGGGCCTTGGCCGGGACTTCCGGGTCAGGTTCTTGGTCCATCACCCGAGCTTTCCCGGGCGCGTCATTAAAGTGGGCGATGCTGTTGGTTGCCATGTGGGGAGTACCTTTCCCCGCCCTCTAGCTCAATGATTGGGCACTACTGGGTGCCTCACTAGATCTTGACACAGAGGGGTTGGCGGCGCCCACGAGGTGAGAAACAAGGGTCGCGACGTCATAACCGGGGCATGGGGTGCGCGAGCGGAGGGTGGAAGCGGGCACGGTCGAGAGGATCTCGGCAGCCAGGTCGAAGCCGGCGAAGAAATCTGGGCGCCGGTCCGTCTGGGCTTTGGAGGGGTTGGTGCTGCCTGCAGTGGGGGTCATCTTGTTGGCTCCTCTGGTCCGTTGTGCGGTAAGACCATTGCAACCCATCAAAGTGGACACCCACTGTCCTATTTACCAACCATTTTTGGGTGGGTGAGAGCGGACCGCCTGGTGTCGATCGTCCTGCTGCTCCAGGCGCACGGGCGCCTCACGGTGAGCCAGATGGCCGAGCGGCTGGAGACGCGCGAGAGGACGGTACGCCGGGACCTGGACGCGCTCAGCGGTGCGGGCGTCCCGGTCTACCCCCAGCGCGGCCGAGGTGGAGGGTGGGCGCTGCTCGGCGGTCACCGCATCGACCTGACCGGCCTTACCGCCGAAGAAGCACAGCTGCTGTTCCTGGCCACAGCGCCGGCCTCGGCCGCCGTCCTTGGGCCCGGGTCGAGCGCCGGACTGGCCGCCGCCCGGCGCAAGGTGCTGGCCGCTTTGCCCGCACCCCTGCGGGACAAGGTAGAGGCCGCCTCCAATGCCGTCGTGTTCGACCACAATCGCTGGGGCCGTCGCAATGGTGCTGGCGGTGCAGACGTCGCCGGTAACGGGGGCGCACGTAACGGTGCCGCAGGTAACGGGGACGCAGGTAACGGGGACGCAGGTAACGGGGACGGAAATCTCGAAGCGGCGCTCGTCTCGCTCCGGCGCGCCGTGCTGGCAGGTCGCCAGGTGGTCATGGACTACGAGCCCCCAGGGCGCCCGGCCGAGGAGCGCCGTGTGCACCCCCACGGCCTGGTGAACAAGCGCGGCGTCTGGTACTTGGTGGCGAGCGCCCCGGCTGGGTTGCGCACCTACCGAGTGTCGCGGGCGAGCAATGTCGTGATGACCGACGACGCGGTTGAAACGCCCGAGGGTTTCGACCTGGCGCAGGCTTGGGCCGAGGTCGAAAGGCGCCTGAGCGAGCGTGTTCCGGCGGGTACCGAAGTGGAACTGGCCGTGGGCCCGTCGCAGGTCCGCCGGCTGCGCGCCATGGTCGGTTCGTGGTGGCCCGTTGAGGAAGACGGGAGCTGGCCTGACGGTCGGAGCCGAGTTCGCGTGCAGTTCCCTAACGCCCGGGTCGCTGCGGCGGAGCTTGCTGCCCTGGCCGACTACGTGGAGGTGCTCTCGCCTGACGCGGTCAAGTACGAGATGGCCGAGAGGGGGCGGCGCTTGGTGGCGACCTACGGAGCCATTTGCTCGGGGGAGTAGACCAAGTTGCCGTAGCGGTGCAGGCTGCGGGTGACCACTTGCTCTCTCAACCAGCGGACGAGTTCTATGCGCCCGCACGAGCAGATGGGTTCGTCCAAAACGCTGATGCCCGCACCCGCTGCGGTCCCGTAGACCTCGGGCGCAGCGTTGCCAAGGATGCGCAGGCGCGCGCCGGTCCGGGCGACGTTACGGGCCAGTCCCGAAGCGAAGGCCTCGTCGCTCTCCACCCGGACTGCCAAAGCGCCGCCTTCAGCGCCGGGAGCGGCGTTTGAAACGATCGTCGCCTTTGAAACAGGTTTTGCCGACGAGATGGTGAGCGGCGTCGCAGTCAATGACGACAGCACGCAGGCCCGCCTGAGCTGGCCCTCGTCGGTGCCTTCGCCGGCACGCAGGACCACACCCGGTTCGTACCGGCGGTAGCGCAACACGTTGGACTCGCTGCGCAGGCCGGCCAGATCCGTAGACCGGGAAAATACTCCTTGCCACCATTTACGGTAACTGGCCTCGGCCTGACCGGTGCTCGGCAGTGCCGAGGGGTCGTCTTGCCAACGGCGTAGTGCCAAGAGGTAATTGGGGCCGCCGGCCTTGGCAGTGGGGCCGTAAGCGGATTTCTTCCACCCGCCAAATGGTTGGCGGCCAACCACAGCGCCCGTAGTGCTGCGATTAATGTACAGGTTCCCGGCCTGCACCCGCTCGGCCCAGTACCGGTGCTCGTCGGGGTCGAGTGAGCTGAGCCCGGCAGTGAGCCCGAACTCCACATCGTTTTGCCATTGCAGCGCTTGGCCCAGGTTTTCGGCGCGCATTACTGCGAGCACCGGGCCGAACCATTCGGTCGCATGGGACCAAGAACCCGGGCGTACGCCTGTGCGCACTCCAGGGCGCCAACACTGATCACCGATCTTTTCGGGTTCCACCAGCCACGACTCGCCAGGCTCCAAGTGTAAAAGGGCGCGTTCGAGAGCGGGGGTAAAAGGCCCGACAATGGGCCCGACCTGTGTGGCTGGGCTCCAGGCCGGGCCTACCCGGAGACTGCGAACGGCGTCGGCGAGCTGGCGAAGGAAGGGACTACGGTCGTATATGGGCGCGGCGACAATGGCAAGGCTGGCAGCCGAACACTTTTGCCCCGCGTGCCCAAAAGCAGAGGTCACGACGTCCCGGACGGCCTGGTCCACGTCGGAATTAGCTGTTACCACTATGGCGTTCTTGCCACTGGTCTCTGCCAGGACACGGCGCGTGGGCGCCCAGCGCGAGAACATTTCCGCTGTCTGGTACGACCCCGTCAGGACGACACCCCCGAGCGACGCGTGGCCGACCAGGTGCTCACCCACGGGCCCGTCGGCCACAGGCAAGAACTGAAGGACATGTTGTGGGATCCCGGCGCGGTGGAGCTGTTCGACGAGTACCCGGGCGGTGGTGGGTGTCTCGGGCGCCGGCTTCACCAGCACCGTATTGCCGGCCACGAGAGCCGCCAAAGTGCCCCCCGCCGGGATGGCATAAGGGAAGTTCCAAGGCGGCGCAATGACAACTGCGCCCAGGGGCCGGCTGGTTACGGGCAGGTCCAGTTCGCCGAGGAGGTGTGTGAGAGAACCCGGGCCGACGCCGTACCAGCGGGCATAGTCGATCGCCTCGTTGGTTTCGGCGTCAGCCTCGTCGAAGACCTTGCCCGCTTCGCCGGCCATCACAGCGATGGCGTCGGCGCGCCCTTGCGCCATGACGGGTGCGGCCCCGGCTACCAGCCTGCACCGCTCGGCCGCTCCCAAGCCTTCCCAATTGTCGGCGGCGCCCACAGCAGTGCGCAGGGCAGCGTCCACTTCTGCTTCGCCGAGAGGGGCGGGGGCTGCCGCACCCCGCCGTGGGCGCCCGGCGCGGGCCAGTGTCTCTGCCACCCATTGCCGGTTGGAGGGCAAAGTCAGATCCGTTGTGGGTTCGTTGAAGAAAAGCCTTCCCCCTGTGGTAGCCGACCCTGTGCTCTCGGGGCCTGTGCTCTCGGGGCCTGTGCTGCCGGGATTGGGGACCTGGCCGCGGGCCTGGGTGTTGAAAGCTGTGGTGCGCACTGTATGCCGGCTCGTAACCGCGTCGGCAAAGAGCCGTTCCTGTTGGTGCCATGCCTCGTTGCCGGGGTTGAGCTCGAAGATGTGCCTGAGGAAGCCCTCGGGCGTGGTGTTCTCGTCCAGGCGTCTGGCCAAGTAGGCAAGAGCATTGCGGAAATCCGGCTTGCGCACGGCCGGTGCATAAACGAGCAGCCGCCCTTCCTCCTGGGCGATCGTTGCCGCTTGAGCCTCGGCCATGCCGGCCAGCATCTCGATCTCCACCCGGGCACGGAGCTTTTCGGCGAGCACCAGTGCAAACGCGATGTCGAACAGATTGTGCGAAGCCGCCCCCACTTGCACAGTGCCCCGGGCAGCAGCTCGCAATAGGCGCTCCAGGAGCGCCTTGTAGGAAGCGTCGGTCTGTACCTTTTGCGGGTATACGGGTTGGGGCCAACCGGCAAGCTCTGCGCCGGCTCTCTCCATGGCCAGGTTGGCGCCTTTGACCAACCTCACACGTACCGGCGCCCCTCCAGCACCGACGCGCTGTTGCGAGTACGAAAGGATTTCATCGAGGGCCGCGTGGGACGCGGGGAGGTAGGCTTGGATGGCGATGCCGGCGGCCAAGTTTTGCAGGCCCGGAGTGCCAAGGGCGCGGATAAAAGCAGCCACGGTCACCGGCAGGTCCCGCTGCTCTTCCATGTCGAGGTTGACCAATTTGCCGCCGGCGCTCGCAGCTTGACGAAATATGGGTACCAGGGCTGCACAGATGCGCTTGACAGAGCCGTCGAAATCCACCAGCGACAACCCGGCACTTATGGCCGAAGCTTTGACCGAGACGCAGTCGACATCGGGGCGCGACAGCAGGGCGCCGACAGCGCTGGCGCGCGACGCTGCCTCCTCGTTGCCAAGGACGGCCTCGCCCAGCAGGTTGAGATTGGGAAGCTGGCGTGCCCGGCGCATCCTGGCGAGGTGTCGGCTGAGCCCTGGGCCTCCCGCCGGTAGGATCAAGCTCTGTGTTTCGTAGCGGAGACGAGCTCTCACCAGGGCCGTGACCGGCACCGGGGCCAGGCGCGCCGCCAGGCCACCGGCTCTGAGCAGCGCTGCGTCGGCCCGGGAAACACCGGGTAGGTAGCCCTTGGTCAATTTGGCCAGCTGATTTGCGGCGGTGGTGGCATCGACGGGGCGCAGAACCCGGTCTGCCAGGCGGAAGACCAAAGCCGCCCCGTCGGGATCCGCCAGCAGGCGCCTGAGCCGGGCTTCCCGGCGCCGAGCAGTTTCTGACCTGTTCGCGGCGGACAGGAAGGCGGCGGCCCTTTGCGCGCTCAGCCGCACGAGCTCCGGGTCGCCCAGGTCCGGGTCGCCCAGATCTGGGTCCCTTAGATCTGGGCGGATGTTGAAGGTCGAGTCATCGGATGTGATCAGCCCATTACACCTCGCCCGGCTGCCTAATGCCGGTATTCGAACGTGCGTCCCTGGCTCTGGGTGCCCTCATTCGAGATCGGCGCCGAGGTGACTTGCCAAGTGGGCTTGCTGCTGGCACCGTGGCTCTATGCTCGGCGGGGGCAAGTGGTGGCGTCGAGGAACCGTACGCAGCAGTGACGACGACGACCGCCCCCGCGCCGGTGGGGCCTACGTCCAGCGGTCAAAGCTCCACGACGGCGCCCAGTAGTGGCCCTGGTTCTAGGTCGGCGGTGCCGAGAACGCCCACCGGCACGGTTGCAAGGCCGCACCGGCACTCAAAAGAGGAGACCGGTTATAGGATCGTGTTCGCCGACGGTGAGGTCGTGGGCGTAGGGCGGGACCGTGGTACTGGCAGCATTGGCCGGTCCCCGCATACGGTGGCAGCCGCAGCCGCGCCGGGGAGCAAGGTCTACTGGCTGCTTTCGGCCGACGACAAGGTGGCCGCGCGCCACGGTGCCGTCAGCTACGGCTCGGTGCAGGAGGGGCGCGACCGGGTGGCTGTAGGTATAGCACCCACCGGCGATGGGCGCGGTTACTGGGTAGCCACGAGTTCTGGCCGCATTTTCGCGTTCGGTGACGCCCGCAAGTGGCGCCTTGTCGCGCCCGCCTTGAGGTCCGGTGAGCACGTCGTCTCCCTGTCGGCTTCGCCCTACAGGGACGGCTACTGGGAGGGGACGTCCGTCGGCCGCCTGCTCGCCCCGAGGAGCGTTCACCGTCCGGGGTCGGTGACGCCATTGGGAAGCGGGCACCCGGTGGTGGCCGTGGTCGCTGCTCCGCGAGGGAGCGGGTACTGGGTGCTGGGAGCTGACGGCGAAGTGCTGGCACTCGCGGGAGAGAGAGCGTACGGGGGCGCCACGGCTGTGTCGAGGCGCGGGCCCGTGCCAGGCAGCGGTACCGCCGGCAAGCGCGCTGCCCTGTACCGTGCCGTTGGCTTGGTCCCGTCTCCGGGCGGCAGTGGTTACTGGATCGCGTTGTCAGACGGTGCGGTGCTCGCATTAGGCCGCGCACCGCACCTCGCCGCCTTGCTGCCGTTGCGGCGCAGGGGCTCGGCCACGGCTCTCATCGCCTGAACCGCG
>DASSZK010000345.1:0-10258 GCA_035702845.1 Acidimicrobiales bacterium | reverse complement strand
GCCCGAGTCCTCGGCCACCTGGAGGAACTCGAGCGGTGTCACCAGGCCCCGCAGGGGATGGCGCCAGCGGACGAGGGCTTCTAGGCCCGCGATCTTACCGCTGGCCAGGTCGACGACAGGCTGGTAGTGCAGCTCCATCTGGCTGGAGTCATGGCCCCGAGGTTCGATGGCTTGACGCAGCTCGGTTTCGGTCTTGAGGCGCGCCATTGCCGTGGCATGCATGGACGAGTCGAAAAGTGCATAAGTCCCCCGGCCCTTGGACTTGGCCCGGTACATGGCGATGTCGGCGTCTCGCAAGACATCTTCGGGGCGTTCGTAGCCGTTGGTGCTCATGGCCACGCCAATACTCGCGGTCACGACTATCTCGTGGCCGTCCAGGTCATATATGGCGCCGAGATGTTCGAGTAGTCGCTGCACGACGCTGCGTACAGTGGCGACGTCGGGGATGTCGAGGAGTAGCACTGCGAACTCGTCGCCACCGAAGCGGGCTGCCGTGTCCGACTCGCGCAGCTGGCTGCGTATACGTTCGGCCACTTGCACCAGGAGTTTGTCGCCCATTTGGTGGCCGAGGCTGTCGTTTAGGATCTTGAAGCCGTCGAGGTCCAGCCAGAGCACCGTGTAGGTGCTGCCGGCTCGTCTTCTCGTGTTGGCAAGCGCCTGGGACAGGCGGTCCAGGAACAGCACCCGGTTGGGGAGGCCGGTGAGGGCATCGTAAAGAGCTTGCTGGCGCAGCCTTTCCTCGAGAAGGTGGCGCTCAGTTACATCTGTCAATGACCCAACGATGCGGGTCGCCGGCTTGCCTGTCCCCGGCACAGCGAGCCCTCGGCAAAGGACCCAGATGTACCCGCCTTCACGGGTGACGACCCGGTGCTCGTGGAGGATCGAAGTCTGTTCGCCCAACTTGAGGGCGACAAGTTCAGACATGAGGCCCGGGCGATCATCGGGATGGACGCGGTCCAGCCATTCTTCCGGCTTGTTTGCGATGGCGCCATCGGGGTACCCGAGCATCTCGGCCCATCGGGAGGAGTAGTAGACGCTCCCTCGGTCCAGGTCCCAGTCCCACAACCCATCGTTGGCTGCCCGGGCAGCCAGTGCGTAACGTTCCTCGCTCTCGCGTACCGCCTGGGCCATTTCCCGCTCGCGACGGTAGGACAGCGCCAAGAGCTCGCCGCGTTCGTGGAGCTGGCGGCTGCGCTCGCGCAAGGACTGGAGGACATCTTGGTAGTCGAGAGCCTCGCTCAGCAGTGCTTCCCATTGGAAGTACGTGTCCTGGCCTACGAACCCCGAGTCCAACGGCACCGCCACCGACAGGATCCCCCAGTCGCGGTCCTCGCTCGTCACCGGGAAGAGCAGTACGACGTTGCCGCTGCCGGCAGCGTCCAACAGCTCGCCAGGAGGGAAGTACTCGACCGGGTAAGTGGAGCCGGTCCCCGTCAGCCCGGAGTCTTTGCTGTAGGTGCCGACTACCTCCAGTTCCGGGAAGCGTTGGGCCAGCGTGACAGGTTCTGCGCTCAGGTCCGCCGGAGGCACTGGCTTGCCCGCTGCCCCGCTCGCCTTACCACGGCCCCCCGGCCGTTTGTCGATGCCCGTGGTCGTCGTGGGGTCATTGCCAGGGACGGGAGCTGCGGGAGCCGTCTGGTCGCTCACCGCTCCCGGGCTCCCGGCCTCAGTCGTGTCTCGGGCGGAAACGTCGGTGCCGAGCCGCTTCAGGTCGAGGTCGCGGCCCGCTAACGCGTCGTCGGCAACCTGGTCGAGGCCAGTGCCTTGCCAGAGCGCAAGCATGGCGGCCGCGGCCTTCGTGCGCCGCAACCAGCGAAGGCTTCGGGGGTCCGCTTCGTGGCTACGGAGCATGTCAAGGCTTATCTCGTGTTCGTCGCGGATTGCCTTGCGAAGCTCGTAGTAGGCATCGTTACTGTCGTTGAGCAGGGCCTTGGACAGACCGAGCTGAGCTTCGGTGACGCAGGCGGCGAGCTGCGTAATGACGTCTTGCGAGGGGTCCTCGATCTCTGCCAGCAACTTCGCGCTGAGCTGGCGGACGAAGCCCATGACCGTCTCCGAGCTGGGTTGGCTGTGCCCGATGGCGAACAGCTCCCGGCAGCACAGGCCGAGCGAGGCCAGATCTTCGGGTTCGAGCGTGCCGGCAACGGCGCTGTACATCGTCTGCTCAATGGACCCGACGAGGCGTTTGGCCTTCTCGACGGGGAACTCGTCAGCGCCCTGACCGTGCTGGGCCAGGGCCTTTAGCCTGCTGACAACCCCGTGCTGCAGTTCTTCGGGTGTCTCGTCGCTCAGTTCCAGGCTCAGCGGCTTTGCGGCGCAACCGCAGCTTTCGCGTGGGGTAAAGAACCCAGGGATGACGTAATGGCCTGGTTCGATCTGCTCCCCGGAGGCCATGGCCATTATCAGTTCGGCGGCCTTTGACCCCATGGCTTCAAGGTTTTGGGAGATGCTTGCCAAGGTGGGGGACATGGAGACGTTGCTCGGCAGGTCGTCGAACCCGGTGATCGCCTGGTCGGTGGGCAGGATGTAACCCGCCTCTTTCAGACCTGCCATAACGCCGACGGCATTGAGATCGCAGGCGCACATCACCGCGGTCGAGGGCAATCCGGCATCGACCATCCGCTCGGCGGCGTCGCGGCCGGCGAACTCGTGGTTGTCCTCTATGTCATAAAGGAGAGCCGGGTCAGGCTCTATCCCGTTGGCCCGTAAGCCGTCGCAGTAGGCGGCGTAGCGTTCGCGTACGTCGTAGTGCTGCAGGCTGCCGACGAAGGCGATGCGGCTGTGGCCATGGCTGATCAGGTGCTCGAGTGCTTGGCGGGTGCCACCGTGGTTGTCGGGCAGCACCGCTGGGTACGAGAACCCGGGCTCCTCGTGACCTAAGGCAATGACGGGTTTGCTGGCCGCCGCCAACTCATGGAGGTACTCGAGGGAGACCGCGTTGGCAATGGTCACGAAACCGTCGATGCGCTCCCACCCAAAGTGGGGCAGTTGCTCGATGACCTGCTCGCGGTGGTAGCCGGAACTGAACGCTGCCGTGCCGACGACGACGACGCGCCCGCCGGCAGCGGCCACGGCGTCGTTCACGGACGCGATGAGCAAGCCGTAGTACCAGCCGGTCATCAGCGGCGACAAGATCCCGATGGTCGGACGGTCCAAAGCTGTCTCCTCGTGCAGCGCGCCGGGGCCGGGCGGAGCCTCGATGTCTATATCGTCGCGCGCGCTGCGTGGTTGAACAAATACGCCAGTTTCCTGGTCAGCGCAACCTCGGCCGCGAGGCGTGCCGGGCGCCTGGCCAGGACCGGAACAGGTCCCTGGCCCTGTGGGCGGTCCTTCCCGGGCCGCCCACAATAGGTGAACATAAGCCCTCCTTCTGGAGTAGGAGGTGCTCGGGCCGGGGCACCTCGCTCAGCCGGGAGCCGCTAGTCGCCGCGCCCGAACGCCTGTATCTCCTCTAGTTCCTTGGCCGTGAGGTCTCGCGGTGCCTCGCCACGCTCGGA
Organism: Acidimicrobiales bacterium; assembly: GCA_035702845.1. Lineage (GTDB taxonomy): Bacteria > Actinomycetota > Acidimicrobiia > Acidimicrobiales > Palsa-688 > JAJZMF01. The sequence continues at coordinate 6,761 of DASSZK010000345.1, read as the reverse complement.
CTTGGCCTTGTACACCTGTCGGCGTATGCCTTCGACGACATCGGGGTTGGCCAGCGTGGTGATGTCCCCGACGTCGGCGAAGTTGGAGATGCTGGCGATGACCCGGCGCATTATCTTGCCCGAGCGAGTCTTCGGCATGTCTGGCACGACCCAGACGTTCTTGGGTCGCGCCACCTTGCCGATCTCGGTCTCGATGGCCGCCTTCACCTTGGCCTCTATGTCGGAGGAGCGATGGGCGCCCGGTTGGAGCGACACGTACATCTCGACCACACGCCCACGCACCTCGTCGATGACGGGTACCGCGGCCGCTTCGGCTACCTCGGGAACCGTTAGGACGGCGGACTCGAGCTCCTTGGTGCCCAGCCGGTGGCCTGCGACATTTATCACGTCGTCGATGCGCCCCAGGATCCGGTAATAGCCGTCCAATGCCTGCAGCGCCCCGTCGCCGCAAAGGAAGGGCCAGTCGTGCCAGTCCTGGCTCTGTGTGTCATGGCAGTAACGGGAAAAATAGGTTTGCACGAAGCGCTCTGGCTGGCCCCAGATCGTCTGCATCATCCCCGGCCAGGGGTTGCGGATGCAGATGTTGCCTGCCTTCCCGGACCCGGCATCGACGGACTTGCCTTCGTCATCGAAGATGACAGGGTAAATGCCCAGAGCGGCGGGACCGCAGCTCCCGGGCTTCATCGGTTTCAGCGCGGGAAGCGTGCTTCCCATGAACCCGCCCGTCTCGGTCATCCACCAGGTGTCGACGATTGCTGCATCGCCCTTACCGACGACCTCGTAGTACCAGCGCCATACTTCGGGTTCGATCGGTTCGCCAACCGTGCACATCAACTTGAAGCGGTAGTCATGCTTGGCAGGCTCGTCAGGCCCGAGCTTGCGCAACATCCGGATGGTGGTGGGAGCGGTGTGGAATATGTTGACACCGAGCCGCTGCGCGATACGCCACGGCCGGCCCGGGTCGGGGAATGCCGGGGCCCCCTCGTAAAGGACGCTTGTCGTGCCCAAGCTGAGTGGCCCATAGACGATATACGAATGCCCCGTGATCCATCCGATGTCGGCGAAGCACCAGTAGGTGTCCTCGGGGTGGATGTCGAGGAAGTACTTCGACGTCCCGGCTACGTACGACAGGTAACCACCCGTCGAGTGCTGTGCACCCTTGGGGCGGCCCGTGGTGCCGCTCGTGTACATGAGGAACAGTGGAGCCTCTGCAGGCATGGGTACCGGTGCCACCTTTTGGCCGCAGTAGGGCGCGATCACCTCGTCGACGAAGAAATCACGGCCCTGCTTCATCGGCGTCGCCGAGGCGTAACCGGCGGGCCCGCGGCGAAAAACGAGGACCTTGTCCACGTCCATGCCTTGGTCGTGGGCCACCGCTATTGCCTCGTCCGCCTTGACCTTGTGGTCCAAGAGCTTGCCGTCCCGGTAGTAGCCATCGATGGTGATGAGGATGCGACTGCCCGAGTCGGCGATCCGACCGCCGCACGCCGCTCCGGAAAACCCGGCGAAAACTTCGGAGTGGACAACGCCCAGCCGTGCACACGCGAGCATTGTCACGGGTAGGTCGACGACCATCGGCATATGCAGGGTGACGCGGTCGCCGGCCTTCAACCCGCAGAAATCGCGCAACAAAGCCGCCATCTCGTTGACCCGCTCGTAGAGCTCGCGGTAGGTGACGACCTGTGTGGGACTATCTTCGGGCTCGGGTGCCCATATGAAGGCGGCCTTGTTCGCATTGGTGGCCAGGTGGCGGTCGACGCAGTTGTAGCTGGCATTGAGCCGCCCTCCCACGAACCACCTCCAAAAGGGAGGATTGGTCGTGTCCAGCGTGGTGTGCCAGTACTGGTCCCAGTCGAGCAGCTCTGCGTACTCCCTAAAGCACTCAGGGAAGTTTTCCTCGCTGAAGCGTTCGTAGATAGCGGGGTCGCTCGCATTGGCGTGGCCTACGAAGCGGGGGCTGGGCCGGAGGTACTCTTCCTCCCGCCAGTGGACGGCGATCTGAGCTTCGCTAAGCGAGCCGCTTTCGGGCTCGTCCGAGGCCTCCGTTGCCGCCGCGGCGCCCGGCGCACGCGCTGGTACCTCGGTGACTGGCGCACCCGTTGCCGCCGCACTGGTTGTCTCATCTATGTTTGTCAAGGGCCACCTCCCTGGTGGTGAGGAGCTCCGTGAGGCGATCCTACACACTCGATTGCTTGGCATGTCATACGTCACTACTGGAGGAAGCGCGGTTACTTCCCGGCAGCAAGGCCTAGGTTCCCGCACGCCGGTACGGCTCACGTCGATGGCTGTGGGCGGTGACGCTGTCGGCCGGCTGGCCGACGGTCGCGCGGTGTTTGTGACCGGAGCGCTCCCCGGTGAAGTGGTTGTCGTCAGGACAACGGAAGACCACGGCCGTTACCTGCGCGCCGTCCTTGAAGAAGTCGTGGAAGGGTCGCCGGACCGGGTCACGGCACCCTGCCCCTTCGTCGCTGCGGGCTGCGGGGGCTGCGGCTGGCAGCACATACGGCCCGAGGCGCAGTTGCGTTTCAAGGTCTCCATGGCGAGCGACGCATTGGAGCGCATCGCCAAGGTCCGCGGTGTGGTGGCGACGGCTGGGGGAGGGCTGGCTCCAACCTCCTACCGCACGACTGTCAGGGTTGCTGTAGGCAAGGGGGCCCCCTCGGGCGGCCTGGCTGCGCAGCGGGCGCGTGCCGGGTTCAGGGCTGCTCGTAGCCACGAAGTAGTCCTGGTGGACGACTGCCTGGTCGCGCACCCGTGGCTGTCGGAGATGTTGGCGCATGGCGACTTCGGGTCGGCTCGGGAAGCAGTACTGCGTTGCGGTGCTCGTACCGGTGACCGCATGGCCGTACTGGCCCCTCGGGCCCGTGGGGCCCGGTTTGGTGGGGGCGCCGTCGTCGTAGGTACGGACGAGCTCACCCGCCGGCGCGGCGGGGGGGTGGGCGTCAGTATCAGCGAGGAAGTGGCCGGTACCCGCCTACGGCTTTCCCCAGAGTCGTTTTTTCAGTCCGGGCCGGAGGCTGCCGAGTTGCTGGTGAGCGCAGTGACAAGGGCCTTGGCAGATAGCCCCCCGGGCCCTTTCGTGGACGCGTATGCCGGTGTCGGGCTGTTTGCGGCCACCGTGGGTGCGGACCGCAAGGTCACGATGGTGGAATCGTCGCAGAGTGCGGTCGCCGACGCGCGTTGGAACGTGCCCGGCGCCGAGGCCGTGTGTACCGACGTTCGCCGGTGGGCGCCCGTACAAGCGGCAGTGGTGGTGGCGGATCCCCCGAGAGGCGGTCTCGGCTCGGAGGGAGCGGACGTCCTTACTGCGACCGGGGCCCGCAGTTTCGTGCTCGTTTCTTGCGACGCCGGCTCGATGGGGCGAGACGTAGGCCTGCTCGTCGAACGGGGCTTCCGGCCCCAAGCGGTCGAGGTCTTGGACCTCTTCCCGGGGACTCCCCATCTCGAAATCGTGGCGCTCCTCGTGCGCTGAGAGTCAACCCCCAGCCGACAGGGTGCCGGCACGGCCTGGGCTCAATAAGGCTCAGGCCGTGCGGGGAGGAGCGTCCTTCGAGGTGACGGTTAGTACCGGTAACCCTCGGGCTTGAACGGCCCCTCCACGGGCACTCCGATATAGGCAGCCTGCGCCTCGGTGAGCTGGCTGAGGTTGGCCCCAAGTTTGTTCAGGTGCAGGCGCGCCACCTTTTCGTCGAGGTGGCGGGGGAGCACATAGACGCCAACCGGGTAGTTCTCGGGATGTGTGAAGAGCTCGATCTGTGCCAAAACCTGGTTGGTGAAGCTGGTCGACATCACGAAGCTCGGGTGGCCCGTCGCGCACCCGAGGTTCACAAGCCTGCCCTCTGCCAGCAATATGACTGAGTGGCCGTCGGGGAAATCCCAGGCATCGACCTGCGGCTTGACCTGCTGACGCGATATTCCCGGGTAGCGCGCGAGGCCGGCCACGTCTATCTCGTTATTGAAATGGCCAATGTTGCACACAATGGCGTTGTGCTTCATCTGGGCCATGTCCTCGGCCATGATGATGTCGCGGTTGCCCGTGGCGGTCACGAATATGTCGCCTGTACTGAGGACCTCTTCCAGCCGAGCGACCTGGTAGCCCTCCATCGCCGCCTGGAGCGCACAAATCGGGTCGACCTCCGTGACGATGACGCGAGCGCCTTGGCCTCTCAAGGACTGTGCGCAACCTTTGCCTACGTCCCCATAGCCACAGACCACGGCAACCTTCCCGCTCACCATCACGTCGGTAGCGCGGAATATGCCGTCAACCAACGAGTGCCGCACTCCATAAAGGTTGTCGAACTTGCTCTTGGTCACCGAATCGTTCACGTTCATCGCGGGGAACAACAGCTCACCGGCGGCGGCGCGTTGGCGAAGGCGATGCACCCCGGTGGTGGTCTCCTCGCTTACGCCTTTGATCTGCGAAGCCATGTGCGTCCACATCTGTGGATCGGAGCGGAGAGTCTTTTGCAGTGTGGCAATTATGATGCCGAACTCGTCACTGTCGTCAGCGCCGATGTCCGGCACGCGGCCGTCCTTTTCTGCTTGGACGCCGAGGTGGACGAGCAGCGTGGCGTCGCCCCCGTCGTCCACGATCATGTTGGGCCCGTCGTGACCGGGCCAGGTCAGAGCCTGCTCAGTCGCCCACCAGTACTCCTCTAATGTCTCGCCCTTCCAGGCAAAGACGGGGATGCCGGCGGCGGCGATGGCAGCGGCGGCATGGTCCTGGGTTGAGAAGATGTTGCAGCTCGCCCAACGCACGTCGGCGCCCAGCGCAACCAGTGTTTCGATAAGGACCGCCGTCTGGACGGTCATGTGCAGCGAGCCGGTTATGCGCGCCCCTGCCAATGGCTTGCTCTCCCCGTACTCCGCTCTGAGCGCCATCAAGCCAGGCATCTCGACCTCTGCCAGGTCGATCTCGCGCCGGCCAAAGCCTGCCAGTGAAATGTCGGCGACGCGGTACTCATGTGTCACTGCCGAGTTGTGAGCGGATTGGCCCTGCCTGTTTTGCGGGCCGCTTGTGGTTGTAGCGCCTGGCGTTGTACTGCTGGTGTTGGTCGCGTCGTGTTGCGTCATAGAGAGTGCCTCCAGGTGCGGGCGCGCGCTGAACTTGGCGCGAAGTCCGTAGTCGATAGGGGGCTGGGGCCAGCTGGGCCCTTCGCAACGCTGCAGCCTGCTCCTACTCTAGCCGGGGTAGGCGCCGCAAGGGGCGAAAGGGCGTCAGGCCAGGCCGCCTCGATCTGGGCCCGCCTGACTGGGCCTGCTGGGACTGGGGCTGCTGGGAGTGGGGCTGCTGGGAGTGGGGCTGCTGGGACTGGGGCTGCGGGGACTGGGGCTGCAGGGACTGGGGCTGCTGGGACTGGGGCTGCTTTGGCTTGGAGCAGGTCTAGCCGGGGCAGGACAGTGGCCGTCGGGGCAGAGGTCTGGCCATGGGCCTCCCTCTCCCAGGGAAACACGGGGCCCGGCGCTGTCGGGGTGGAGGCGCTCGCTTACGAGCGACAGGACCATTTGGACAAATGAGGCCGAAGAACTGACTGCTCGGGAGCGTACGAATGCCTTGCCTCGCGCGCCGGCGACCTCCGCCGCCTCGACATCGAGGTCGTGGGTGATCTCCAGGTTCTCGCACACAAAGCCGATGGGTACGACCACGAACCCCGGAGCTTCAGAAATTGCTATGACCTCGGTGATGTCAGGGCCAAGCCACGGAGCACCCGGGCTACCCGATCGGCTTTGCCACACGAGTTGATAGTCGCTGATGCCGGCCGCTCTCGCTACCAGTCGAGCGGCCTCGCTCACGTGCTCGACGTAGGGGCTGGTGCGAGCGGCTACGTCGGGGATGCTGTGGGCGCTGAAGAGCACATCAGGCTCCGACAGTGACGCTGCTCCCGCAGCGGCGGAGGAGCTCTGGTAGTTGTGCATGGCCTCGGTAGCGCTCTGGGCCCAAGCGTGCACCCAAAGCGGATGGTTGTAGAACAGCCTGATCTTGTCCACGACGGGAGCTCGGGGCCCTACTCGCTGGGCCGCCCTTGCCAGGTCCTCTTGGTACTGGCGGCAACTGCTGTAGCCCCCGTAGGCCGAGGTCACGAAAGCCAGCGCTCTAGAGCGCCCGTCGTCGCGCATTTGGGCGAGAGTGTCTTCCAATAAAGGGCCCCAGTTGCGGTTGCCCCAGTAACAGGCAAGGCCCAAGTCTTCAAGGCCCGGACCAACCAGACCGAGCAGCTCCCGGCAGCGCTCGTTAATAGGGCTCGCACCGCCGTGGGCGTAGTAGTGCTGTGCAACCTCGTCCAGACGCGCCTGCGGTATTCCCCGTCCGGCGGTGACCCTCCGCAGGTATGGCATCACGTCTGAGGCATGCTCAGGACCGCCAAAAGAAACGAGTAGGAACGAGTCGTAGCCGGGGGTCACCCCGGGAAGGCTAGCGCTGCGGTCAGCCGGCGACGCGGTAGACAGAGCGCTCGCGAACCCCCCACTCCGCACACTGCCAGTAAGTCGGCTCCCAGATGTCGACGTGGTCGCCGATGATGGCTCCACCTGTGTCGTCTGCCACCCTCAAACCTGCGCCGTCGATGTAGATACGGCTGCCCAGGGGGATAACGCTCGGATCCACTGCAACACTGCTCGGGCCCACGGGGCGGCCGCTCGCAGTGACCCCTCCTAGGTCGTAGCAAGTGACCATGAACGTCCCGAGGTACGTACTCGTAGCCGACGAGGAGGGCGGCTGCGCCCTCTGTGCGGCCCTCTGCATGACCCCGTGGCGCAAACCG
>DASSZK010000195.1:0-3022 GCA_035702845.1 Acidimicrobiales bacterium | reverse complement strand
CCCAGGGCGCGTTCTTGCCATGCGACGATGGAGGTGCGCATGGCTCGAACTGGCCGACCGATGGCGGTACTGGAACTTACCGAGGAAGAACGTGAGACGCTGGAGCGTTGGGCGCGCCGGCCGAGCAGCCCGCAAGGCCTGGCGCTGAGGTCCAAGATCGTCCTTGCCTGCGCAGCCGGCCGGCCCAACGGGGTCGTGGCTTCCGAGCTCGGTTGCACCTCTAGCACCGTGGGCAAGTGGCGGTCGCGCTTTGTGGCCAAACGGTTGAAGGGCTTGGCCGACGAGCACCGCCCTGGCGTGCCCCGCACGGTCACCGACGAACACGTCGAGGCCGTGGTGGTAAAGACCTTGACCGAAAAGCCGAGCGATGCCACACATTGGTCCACCCGTGGGCTGGCCAAGTCGCTCGGGATGTCCCAGCCCACCGTCAGCCGCATATGGAAGGCCTTTGGGCTAAAGCCGTGGCTGGAGGACACGTTCAAGCTCTCCGAAGACCCGCTTTTCATCGACAAGGTCCGCGACATCGTGGCCCTTTACATGAACCCCCCCGAGCGAGCGGTGGTCATGTGCGTCGACGAGAAAACGGCCGTCCAAGCCCTGGACCGTACCCAGCCCGTGCTGCCGCTCCTGCCTGGTACGCCCGAACGGCGTACCCATGACTATGCCCGCCACGGCACCATTGACCTCTTCGCCGCCCTAAACCTGACCACGGGCATGGTCACCCACCAGCTCAGCCCCCGCCACCGGGCCGTCGAGTTCAAAAAGTTCTTGGACCTCATCGACAAAACTGTCCCCTCCGATCTAAAAGTGCATGTCGTGCTGGACAACTCCTCCACCCACAAGACCCCCGACATCCAACGCTGGCTGCTGCGCCACCCCCGCTTCGAGTTCCACTTCACGCCTACATCGTCGTCGTGGATGAACCTCGTGGAGAGGTGGTTCGCCGAGATCACCAACAAATGGCTCCGACGGGGCACGCACCGCAGCGTCAAAGAGCTGGCGGCTTCGATCACCCGGTGGGTGGGTACCTGGAACGACAACCCCCGGCCCTACGTGTGGCACAAGACCGCAGACGAGATTTTCGACAGCCTGGCCCAATATTGTCAACGAATCTCTGAATCAGGACACTAGAGGAGCCTGGCGAAATCACTGTCAGCTCTTCACAGATCCGTCGACCTGGCTCATGAGCAGCCACTTCGTTGGGTTTGGGGGCTGCGCTCCGTAGTGGGTGTTCTGCCTCCACAGCAGGCTCTCTGCGGTGAGAGCGCGATTGAAGGTTGCCGAAGCCATGACGCGTTCGGCACGCCGGTCAGTTATGGAGGCGGCTCCGTTGAACCGCTCGGCGCAACCTCCCGGAACCTCTGGTCGTTTGGAGGAGTCTTGCAAGCGTGAGCACAAGGCTTTATGACTGGGCCAGCCCTGAGCGTCGCCGTCAGGGTACGCGAGCCGCCAAAGGCCGGGCCGCTGTGACTGGGGTGGTGGCTCTGGTCGTCGCTCTCGTGACGTCAGCCGTGCCGGCGGCCTGCGCGGCAAGCCAGCAAGGACGCCCCCAGTTTGCGGCCCACGAGGGCGTGGTGGTCTTGGTAGCGACCGCTAACCTGCGCGCCGACATAACCCTTGCGTTCGAGCACCACGCGGATGTCATGCCCGGCGACGCCGAGATCGTCCTTCACAGCCTGTACGTCGCCCGCAGCCTCTCGACGGGCACTTGGTGGGCTGTCGCGCGATTTGAGCCGACGAAGCGGGCGGTGGCACAGGAGCAGTCCATGGGGCCCCCCTTTGCCAATGGCGCCCTGCCGAGGCGCCCAGACCCGGTCGTCGCGATCACCGGCGGGGCAGTGACACTGGCCCAGCCGAAGGGCCGTCCATGGGCCGTCGTTGCCCAAGGAGGCGTGGACTGGCCCTGCCAGGGCGTCCTGCCGTCCTCCGTCTGGACAGCATGGCGCCTCAAACGCAGCGTGCTCTGCCGCGCCAAGCACGCTGCCCCGTTGAGCGTCTCCCTTCCCAACGGGAGTTACTTCGGCTACATCACAGCGGTAGAAACGCGGAGCGGGGGCAGAGGGTGGGTCATCTTCGACCCCGAGACCATGTCTCCGAACGGGTTATCGGTCTCCGACCTCTACCCTTACACCTACCGGCTCGGTGTCGGTGCGTACACCACGGCCGAGGTATCGCAGGGGTTCAACGCTGCCGCAGCGCATACCTACGATGTGCCCTGGAGCGACCTCGTCCCCCAGCTGACAGCTACCAACACGCCTAACACTCTGACAGGCGCCCCATGGGAGTACAGCGTTACCGTCGCCCGCGGCAGGGCGACGTTCGTGAAGCAGTTCAGTAACATCACGCCGTACTGTGCCCTGTCGGGGACTGACGAGCCCACCTCGCCCATGGACCGCTCCCCGGTCACCGTCCCCCCGCACTGTTGACGCCCGCGTGGCTGCCTTTCACCGGATGGCTCGTGTTGCGACCTTCTGGGTTGTGCCTAGCCGTCGTTAGGTAGCTAATTCTCTTTCCGGCACTTACAGCCCTGGCGCACCCATAATTGGTATGTCCGTACCACCGAGGAGCGCCGAGGCGCGGTGCGGCCGGCGAGAGCCCTGACTAACCGGAGCAGTGGCCGAGCTTGGAAGCTGCCGCAAAGCGCGCCCTTCGCCTGGCAGGACCCGAGAGCACCGCCGTGATAAACCGCCGTCGGAAGCGTCGTAGTGCTGTGGAGGAACCCGGGCCACGCCTTTGGGGTTGGCCTGACATGTGGCGCCGCTCTGGAGCATTGGTGCTGGCAGTTGTACCTTTGTGGCCCCGCCTACTCATCGGGGCTCTCAGCTGAAGACGCTGGCCTGGAACGACCGAGGCAACGGGCCTGAAGGGTTTGCCTGGTAGCCGCGCGGCGGAGGCGGCCCCTTGCCACCTCGGCTAGCTTGCACGACAGCACGCGTGATGAAAGAACCTCTCTGGGGGGATGAAATGGCGACAAGCTCATACAGGCTGTACCGGCTATGGCGGCTACAGGTCGTCGGGATGT
>DASSZK010000217.1:0-2319 GCA_035702845.1 Acidimicrobiales bacterium | reverse complement strand
TTTGTGCCGGGTCGCCCGGTCGGGCCCGGGAACCGCGATGACCTAAGCGTCTGAGGACGGCACGGGTGCTCTTCCCGCCCATGCGTGTCTCCAGGTCCAGCATCCGCATCGAGGCACTCCGGGAGACGGTGTGGGCGACGGTGTGGGCGATAGTCACCGAGCCTGCTTACGTCAAGCAGTGGCAGTACGGCAGCGATCTGCAGACTGACTGGAGCGTCGGATCCCCGATCCGTTTCACCAGCCAGTGGGAGGGCCAGGTCTTCGAGCAGTGGCGCACCGTCGTGGATGTGGGCGCCCCGAGCCGTCTCACCTACTCCCTGTTTGCTCCGGGGCGTGGCCTGGAGGACAAGCCCGAGAACTACTTCACGATGACCTACATCCTCGATGAGGACCGAGGTGTCATTACGTTGACGATCGTTAAGGAGGACCCGCGGCCGGGCGCTGAGGGGACCCACGACGGGGACGATGGCAACCCGGTTTTGACGATGCTTAAGTCGCTCGCCGAGTCGGTCGTAAGTAGGCGGCTCGTCGCAGCGGACCAGGCCTTCGACGTCCGCCCCGGCTTCCTGCGTTCAACCGCAGAGCACGGTGAGCAACGCCCGTTTGGTTATTACCGCATCGACAGCAGAACCGACGGGCAAGCGGTGGGTGGCATCGGCTTCAAGGGCCCCCCACAAGGCGGTGCCGTGGAGATCGGGTACGGCCTTGTCCCTTCTGCGCGCGGTCACGGCTACGCCGCCGAGGCAGTTGCCGCCCTTCTTACGCTTGCGGTCCAACAAGGGCTCACAAAGGTGCTTGCGAAGACAGCACCTAATAACACCGCATCACAGGTCACTCTGACCCGAGCAGGCTTCCGCTCCACCGGTAGCGAAGGCGATCTCCGTTGCTACGAGGTGTCCCTCGTCGCCCAGGAGGCGCGCCCGGAGTAGCCGGCTGTGAACAAAAGGCTCGACCGGACGCGGTTCGCGGGTTGGCCCGCTGAGCATTTGCGATGTGGTGGTGCACTGCTCGCCGCATTGGCGTGAGGGGAGCGCTACCGCTTGCCTTTTTGGGGCTTGCGTGGATGGATTGACCCGCCGCCGGCGAGCATGTCGATGTACTCGGCCAGTTTTCGCTCCCGGGTCGTGGCACGCTTGACCGCGCCCAGCCGGTAGACAATGGCATAGCGATTGGTCGAACCCAACTGCTCGAACGTGGCCGCTGCGACGGGATTGGCCGCAAGTGCTTGGACGAGGTCGGGTGGGATCTCCATTTCGGCCTGGCCGCGGTAGGCCGATTGCCACCGACCCTGCGTCTTGGCTGCCTCGACGGCCGCTATGCCCGCCGGCTGCATCCGTCCGGCCTGCGTCAGGCGAGTGACGTGCTCAACGTTGTGGGCGGACCAGGCGCTATTGGGCCGGCGCGGTGTGAAGCGCTGGCGATAACTCTCGTTGTCACGCCGAGCGATCTGCCCGTCGATCCAACCAAAACACAGCGCCTCGTCTAGCGCCTGTGCATAGGTCAGAGCCGTGGTCTGGCCGCCCTTTTTGTGCAGTACCAGCCACACGCCCGGATGGTCGGCGTGGTGGCGGTCCAGCCAGGCGCGCCAAGCCTCGGCGTCTTGGACAAGCAGTTCGACGAGGTCGGGCAAGTTGGCCCCCTACGGTGTCGCCGGGCGACGGGGGCTTCGGCAAAAGGAGCGGCCGTCGGGGTCGAGCAGGACCCTCCAGCGGTCGGCTCCGGGCTGGAAATCCGGCTGGACGGCCCCGATTGCGCACAACGTCTCGGTGGCCTGTTCGAGGTCGTCGACCCGCAGGTCGAGGTGGAAGCGTTTGACCCCGGCCTCGTCGGGCCACGGCACCGGACGGAACCCCTCCATCTTGCCGAAGCCGATCTTGACTCCGTTGCCTTCGACCATGCTGTAGTTGTCGTCGCTGTAGGTGACTTCCCATCCGAGCGCGGCTGCGTAAAACCGCGCCAACCTCGCCGGGTCAGCGCTGTCGATATTCAACATCGACAGCTCCGCCGGCGGCTCGCCGTGATCGGTTACAGAATGTGTGTGACTCATACATATAAACTAGGGCGGTGACGCCTGAGCAGTCAAGCCACCACCACGCAGTCAACGCCCTGGGCGCCCTCGGCCTCGTGCTTGCGGACCAGATGGCGTCTGCCGTTGAGGCGGTCGCGCCTCTCGGCCCATCGGCCCCCAGCGCGCTGGTGGCATTGCACGAGTTCCTCGACGGCGGGTCGGTAACGCAATTGAGCTCCGTCCTCGGCCTGACCCACTCGGGTGCCGTTCGCCTCGTCGACCGCCTCGCAGCCGAAGGCCTTGTCGAGCGG
>DASSZK010000103.1:0-11882 GCA_035702845.1 Acidimicrobiales bacterium | reverse complement strand
TACGAGCCACCGTCCCCGCCAGCGGATGGCTAGAGACCTCCAGCCCACAGCGGCTTACGAGAACCTCAGGGCTTGCCCCGAGAAAACCGTCCATCTGGAAAATGGTGCATGAGGGGTAAAGGGCCACCATCCGTGCCAGTACTTCCCGTACCGCAAGTGGGCGGTTTGTCCGCACGTCGACGCGGCGGGCCAGTACGACCTTTTCAAACAAGCCGTTTTCGATCTCGGCGACGGCGCGCTCCACGAGGCGCAGCCAATCTCCGTGCGCCATTGTCGTCGACAGCTCGAACCCGTCCGGCGCTGGGCCATGCTGGCGGCCCTCGGTCAGTGTGCTGAACAGCCGGGTCAACGCCTGCCTGGGGGAGTGGCGAAGCTGCCGGGCCTGCTCCCGGGCCCATTCAGGCTCGCCGGCCAACGTCACCCAGCAAAGCCCCTCTGCTCGCACGACCAAGACGCGGGGCACGACCAGGTGCCCCGAGCGGCCTGGGTCGTAAGGGAGCGCGCCGAGAGCTACGGCCCCGGCGGCCGGTGGAAGGGTGCCCGGGTCGTTGCCGGGGTGTTGCCCTATCGACCCAAGCCGGCGCGCAACTATCTCTTGGTTGGGTGTGGCCGCCCATTGGCCGCCGAGGTCCAATCTCGCCGCGCTGCCAATGCCGAGCAGGGACAGCGATGGAGAGCGCCACAACAAGCCCTCACCGGCCCCAAGGTCGACAAGGTCTGGGCAAAGCTCGGCCGGCACCTCTACCGTGCAGGATCCGAGCGAGCTGGGTGCACCCACGCGAGCGTTTGCGGGGAGGGCCGTCATTTGGCGCTCGCGGCGCGAGTGGCGACGTACAGCTGTGTCGCCCCGAGGGCCATGGGCCGTCGCTCCACGGCACGGAAACCCGCTTGTTCCAGGAAGGTGATAATCGTCGCCGGGGCCGGGAGGTACTCCAGACTGCGTGGCAGGTAGTGGTAGGCGGTGGTGTCCGAGAGGGCTGACCCGATGACGGGGACCACCTTTTTCGCCCATAGCGTGTGACCGAGGCGCAGCACCCGGTTATCGGGCTCGGACATGTCCAGCAGTGCGATGCGGCCGTGAGGTCGGACGATGCGAGCCAGCTCCACGAACAGGGCACTCAAGTCGACAACATTTCGCATGGCAAAGCCGCTTACCGCTCCATCGAAGGTGCCGGCGGCGAAGGGTGAGCGCAGCGCGTCGGCCAGCACGAGCGGGTCTCGCTTGCCTGCGAAAGAAAGCATCCCCGCTGAGAGGTCCAACCCGAGGGGCTCCATACCGGCCACTTTTAGAGCACGCGTGAGGTCGCCGGTGCCGCAGGCGACGTCCAGCACTCTCGAGCCCGGTGCCAACCCAAGTGACGCGACGCAGCGGCGCCGCCAGCCCCGGTCCAGGCCGAGCGACATGACGTGGTTGATGGCCTGATAGCGCGGAGCGATGGTGTCGAACATGTGCCGTACCAGCCGGACCTTCTCGTCGCCCGTAGGCAGTGGCTGGCCTCTGTGCCCCGCGGGCGGCGCGGTCGTGTTCGGTCCGTAAGACCGGTCCGGTTGGCTTGGGCGGCGGGCCTCGGGCACAGGGGCAGGCTAGGGCACCTGTGCCGTTGCGGGCCAGCGCAGTGCCGCTCCGCTCGTGTGACAAATCACCCGCGCTCTGTCGGGCGCTGCTTTCGGCCGGCATGCGATGGGCACGCGCCCTCGCAGGACCGTCACGCCATGGCACCGGTCCGCATGGACCGCAGAGGCTCCCTTGCGCCACCCCTCGGGAGGCCTGGTCCTGACCGTCGCCCCCGGGCAGTAGCATGACCCGCTGATGTTCGAGGCACTGTCGGACCGTTTCGAGGGCATATTCACGCGCCTGCGCGGGCGAGGGCGTCTGGGGCCCGAAGATGTCGACGAGGCGCTGCGCGAAATCCGGATGGCGCTGCTCCAGGCGGACGTCAACCTCATCGTCGTACGCGGCATCATTTCCAGGCTCCGCACGGAGCTGGTCGGCACGGACCTGTCACGCAGCCTGACACCCGGTCAGCAAGTCATAAAGGCAGTGCACAACGAGCTGGTGAGGGCGCTCGGTGGCACTACGTTGCGCTTCACTTACGCCTCGCGCCCTCCCACGGTGGTGCTGCTGGCCGGCCTCCAGGGCTCGGGCAAGACGACCAATGCCGCGAAGTTGGCCAGGTGGTTCAAGCAGCAGGGCCGCAACCCGCTCCTGGTAGGTGCCGACCTGCAACGCCCGGCCGCCGTGGAGCAGTTGCGAGTGCTCGGCGCTCAGGTGCACGTCCCCGTGTTCTCGGAGGCGTCCGACCCGGTCACCGTGGCCAAAAAGGGCTTGGAAGAGGCGGTCAGAGTCGGGCGCGACGTGCTGATCGTCGACACTGCCGGCCGGCTCACCATCGACACCGAGATGATGGAGCAGGTCCGCCAGATCTCACAGACCGTCCAGCCGCATTACACCTTCCTGGTGATCGACGCCATGACTGGTCAGGATGCAGTGGCTACCGCGGAGGCGTTCCACCACACGCTGGCTCTCGACGCGGTCATCTTGACCAAGGTCGACGGCGACGCCCGGGGTGGCGCCGCCTTGTCGGTGAAGGAAGTAGTAGGCAAGCCGATCGCTTTTGCGTCGACCGGCGAGCGGCTCGAGGACTTCGAGGTCTTCCACCCCGACCGCATGGCAGGGCGGATCCTGGGGATGGGCGATGTCCTCACCCTCATCGACCGGGCCGAGCAGGCAATCGAGCGTGACGACGCGGAGAAGGCGGTCAACAAGATCGCCCAGGGGCATTTCGGGCTGGACGATTTCCTCGACCAATTGCAGTCGGTGAAGAAGATGGGCCCGATCTCGGGCCTGATCGGCATGCTGCCCGGAGTCCCCAAAGAAATCCGCAATGCTCAGCTTGACGACTCCATGCTGAGGCCGATCGAAGCGATCATCCGCTCGATGACGCCGGCGGAGCGATCGGAACCCTCCATCATCAACGGTTCGCGCCGGGCTCGGATCGCCGCAGGGTCGGGGACGTCTGTCCAGGAGGTCAACGAGCTGCTCGACCGCTTCAAGCAGGTTCAGCAGTACATGCGCCAGATGCCCGCTCTGGCCGGCCTCACACGCAGGGCCAACCAGAAAAAGGCGGCGGGCAAGAAGAAAAAGCGCAGGTGAGCTTGCTGGCTCGCAGGCCGGCTCCCCGTCGCCTACACTTGCACCGGCTAAACAGCAGATAGTTCGCGGGCGCGGCCTGAGTGTCGCCCCAAGGTCAAGAGGACACGAAAGCAGGCCACATGGCAGTGAAGCTCCGCCTCATGCGGATGGGCAAGACCAAGCAGCCGACCTACCGCGTAGTCGCTGCCGACAGCCGCTCGCCTCGCGACGGGCGGTTCATCGAGGTCGTGGGCAGCTACGCACCACGTCAGGCCGACAACAAGGTCGTGCTGAAGACCGAGCGTGTCGCCCGTTGGCTGGCCGAGGGTGCACAGCCGACGGACCGCGTACGGCGCATCCTGGCCGCCGAGGGACTGGTGCCCCCGGTCGTGCACCGCAAGCCGCAAGTCGTCGCCGACGCGGCTGAGGCCAAGTGACTGACCCCTTCAACCGGGCGCCGGGCGGCACCGCTCGCGCCGTACTGGAGTACATCGCCCGACAGTTGGTCGATGACCCCTCCGCGGTGGGGGTCGAGGTAAATGCCGGCAACGGTTCTGCCATCAAGCTCCATCTGGACGTCGCTCCTGGGGACGTGGGCCGCGTCATTGGGCGGCGTGGACGCACGGCGCAGGCCATACGAGCCGTCACCCGCGCAGCAGGCGCACGGGACGGGGAAGAGGTCTTCGTCGACATCGCTGACTGAGCCGTTGTTGCCAGGACCAGCACACGCGTATGGGGGCCGGCGATGGGCGCTCTCCTAGAGATCGGGGCCGTCGGCCGACCCCACGGCTTGCGCGGCGACGTAGTAGTTCACCTGGTCAGCAACCGCCAAGACAGGCTGGCACCGGGCAGCCAGGTGATGTGTGCGGGCCGGCCCATGGTGGTCACCCGGGCCAACCCACTGCCGGGCAAGTCGACGGTGCATGGTTCGCAGTGGGTCACGCACTTTGAAGGCGTGGAAGACCGCACCGCAGCCGAGCGCTTGAGCGGCTCCCTGCTCGAAGCGGAGCCGAGCCCTCAAGAGGAGGGCTTGTGGGTGCACGAGTTGATCGGTTGCAACGTGGTCGAGTTGGACGGCACCGAGCGCGGCAGCGTTGTCGCCGTGGAAGCCAACCCGGCGAGCGACCTGCTCGTCCTTTCTTCCGGGAGCCTGGTGCCGCTGCACTTCGTGGTCAGTTCCGAGCCGGGTGTCGTGCGAGTGGACACGCCTGCCGGTCTGTTCGACCTGTGAGCGCCGGCTCCGCGCAGCTGCGTGCCGAGGTCTTCACCATCTTCCCCGAGATGGTGTCGGCCTGGTGCGGGGCGAGCCTCGTGGGCAAGGCGTGGAAGGCGGGGGCGCTCGACATCCGCGTGCACGATCTGCGCGCTGGCGCAAACGATCCCCATCGCAGCGTGGACGACAGCCCGTTCGGCGGGGGGGCCGGTATGGTCCTGGCGCCACAGCCGGTGTTCGCTGCCGTTGAGGCAGTCTCGCCCGCACGTCCGCTGTACCTGCTCGGTCCCGGGGGGCGCCGGTTCGACCAGGACATGGCAAAAGAACTGCTCTCGGCCGGGGGTTTCTCGCTTCTTTGTGGCCGGTACGAGGGTGTCGACCAACGCGTGAGCGACCATCTTGTCGATGGTGAGCTCTCGATCGGCGACTACGTCCTCGCCGGGGGGGAGGCTGCGGCGATCGTCGTCATCGAAGCGGTGGCGCGCCTGGTCCCTGGGGTGATGGGCAACACCTCTTCCGCAGCCGAGGAGAGCTTCAGCGATGGCCTTTTGGAGTACCCCCAGTACACGCGGCCGGCTCAGTTCCGCGAATGGCCAGTTCCCGAGGTCCTGCTTTCGGGCCATCACGGCCGGGTTGCCTCTTGGCGGCGCGCCGCGTCGCTGGCGCGGACCATTGAGCGCCGGCCCGACCTGATTGCGGCGCGGGGCGGCTTGTCCGACCAAGAGCGGGCTCTCTTGGCCGAGCATGGCTTCGATCGGCTAATCTTGGAGCCCTATGGGCCCGACCGACCTGATCGACCGTGAGAGTTTGCGTGACGACGTCCCCGATTTTTCCCCTGGCGACACCATCCGGGTGCACGTACGAGTGGTCGAGGGCAATCGGGAGCGCGTACAGGCGTTCCAGGGGGCGGTGATCGCTCGCCGGGGCTCCGGTGTGCGTGAGACGTTCACCGTCCGCAAGGTGAGCTCCGGTGTAGGGGTTGAGCGCACCTGGCCCGTGCACTCGCCGTCGATTGCTCGTGTTGAGGTTGTGACGCTGGGTGATGTGCGCCGGGCCAAGCTGTACTACCTCCGGGACCGCATTGGCAAGGCCGCCAAGATCAAGGAAAAGCGCGTCAACAGCTGACGGTTGCGCCTGGGGCGTCGTCTTGGGACGATGTCGCCGGGTTCCTGTCAGGGCGGTGCGGCAAAGGCCCCCATCGGCTGTTGCGGCGTCCTACCATGCTGGTATAGGCCTAGTTGCGGAGGTGTGCCAATGAGCGCCGAGGACCTCGAGCGGTACGAGACCGAGATCGAACTGGCACTCTTCCAG
Source organism: Acidimicrobiales bacterium (assembly GCA_035702845.1). Taxonomy (GTDB): domain Bacteria; phylum Actinomycetota; class Acidimicrobiia; order Acidimicrobiales; family Palsa-688; genus JAJZMF01. The sequence continues at coordinate 6,225 of DASSZK010000103.1, read as the reverse complement.
GAGTACCGGGCCGTCCTGCCCATGTTCAAGTACGTCGTGGAGACGGAACGGCGGTTCTACCTCGCCAACGATGTCCAGATGGAGGCCAAAGGCGACGGGCCTCGCACCTACTTTGAGGTCCAGCTGGGGGACGCCTGGGTTTGGGACATGTACCGACCTGCGCGGTTCGTCTCGAAGGTACGCGTCGTCACCTTCAAAGACGTCAACGTCGAGGAGCTCCCCGATAAGGAGATTTAGGGCATCGCGCCAGCAGCCCTAACCATCAAGAGCCCCCTAACCACCAAGACCTCTCAGCTACGAGCAGGGGTAACGTGCTCGCTCGCATGCGTCCCTGCAACACGGCGCTGGGGTCGGCCTGACTGTCAGTGCGCCCTGGGATGATCGCCGTTATGGCTTTTTCTGTCGCAGGCGGCCACGGCGCCGCTGTCCCCGGGCCGGGTGCCCACGCCGTCGACGGCGCCCCTGCTGCGCCTGATCCTGCAGCTGTGCCTGATCATGCGGCCGTGCCTGATCATGCGGCTCCCCGCAGCGATAGCCGCCGGGTATTGGGGCGCAGGGGCGAGGATGCTGCCGCAAGCTGGTACATCTCCCACGGTTACCAAATTGTGGCCCGGAACTGGCGCACCAAGTCAGGCGAGCTTGACATCGTAGCCGTGGGCCAAGGTAGCTACATTTTTTGCGAGGTAAAAGCTCGCACTTCGACACGCTATGGTGCCCCGGCCGAGGCCGTTGGCCCGCTCAAGCAAGCGCGACTGCGGCGTCTTGCCGCTCAATGGCTGAGCTCGCAACCGCAGCGTCGCCGGCTCGGCGTCCGCTTCGACGTTGCGAGCGTGCTGGCCGGCACGGTGCAGGTCATAGAGGGGGCGTTCTGAGCGGGTCGCGGAGGTCGGTTGCCAGATGGAGCGCCGCCAGTCGGATTTAGCGGCCCGGACGACGACGCCCGCGCATCATCCAGCACGAGGTGTGCCAATGCCTCCGGCTGTCCGTGTCCCCAACTGGGACCACCACCACATGGGCGGTCCCTGGGGGTATCGATTGCTGGCAGCCCGGGCACACGTACCCCTTGCGGGCCTGGGAGGGCTGCACTCGGCGCACCTCCACCCCCTCGTACCCGGAAGTCCCGGCCATGTCGAGTTGGTCCTCGAGCTCGCGCCATGCGCTGGACGTGCTTGGGACCTGCCACGGCCTGCTGCTACCTCGGCGATGACCCCTACGCACGCAAGCCACGCTACCTGGGACCCCAGGGACTGAGCGGCTTAGACGTCACACCTCGTTGGTAATCTCGCCGGTCTCGGTCGTGGTCACCGTCATGACCTCCTAACAACGTGCGTGGCTTGTGGGCCTTTGGCTCGGTCACGGCGCGACCGAGGAGGTGTGCTGTGCTTGCGAGGGTTGGTTCGGCGACGTTAGTAGGGGTGGACGGGCTCGCTGTCACTGTTGAGGTCCAGGTGTGTAACGGTCTCCCGGGTTTCCGTATTGTCGGGTTGCCTGACGCTTCTTGTCGCGAAGCGCGCGACCGCGTCCGTGCGGCGGTCGTTTCGAGCGGGTTTCGGTGGCCTTTGCAGCGCGTTACCGTCAACCTTGCGCCGTCGGGCCTGCGCAAGGCCGGCCCCACGCTTGATATGGCCATCGCGCTGGGGGTCTTGGCAGCCGATGGCCAGGTGCCTTCCGAGCGGCTCGGGCGCTTCCATTTTGTAGCGGAGCTTGGCCTGGACGGCTCTTTACGTCCCGTCGCCGGAGCGTTGCCCCTGGCGCTCGCTTGCAGCCAATGCGTGGTCATGGCCCCCGGCTCGGCTTCTGAGTGCGTCCACGCAGGAATACCCGAGGTCGTGTCGGCACCGGATCTGGCATCAGCCATCTCTGCTCTATGTGGGCGGCGGCGTTGGGAGCGTGCGAGCTCCGGCTCAGGCGCTCCCGTTTCAACACAGCGAGAGCCCGAGCCCGATCTTGCCGATGTACGCGGTCAGCCCGTCGGGCGCCGAGCCTTGGAGGTGGCGGCTGCGCGTGGCCATCATCTGCTTCTAGTGGGACCGCCTGGTTGCGGCAAGACGATGCTGGCACGCCGCCTGATCGGGCTGTTGCCTGATCTCAGTGCCGGTGAGGCACTCGAAGTGGCGCGTGTGCACTCGGCAGTGGGGATCCCTTCGTCGATGGCTCAGGGAGTGAGGCGCCCACCGTTCCGGTCCCCGCACCACCGGGTACCGCCGGTAGCCCTGATCGGCGGGGGCGGAGCCCGCCTCCGTCCCGGTGAAGTCAGTTGTGCCCACCATGGAGTGCTGTTCCTCGACGAGCTGGCGGAGTTCAGCCGGGTCAGCCTTGATTGCCTACGCGAACCCTTGGAACAGGGCAGTGTCACGGTCGCGAGGGGTTCGGTAGCCATAGAGCTGCCTGCGCAGTTCCAGTTGGTGGCTGCCACCAATGCCTGCCGGTGCGCAAGTGATGGGTCGCCCGGGGCGTGCGCGTGCAGTCCGGGCGTACGTTCGAGGTATTGGTCGGCCCTGTCGATGGCGCTCATGGACCGACTGGACCTGTCCGTAAGACTGCGTAGGCCTGCTATGGGCGAGCTTTTCGAGGACGGTCGGGCCGCTTGCGAGCCCAGTTGCGCAGTGAGGGCGCGAGTGGCCCAAGTAAGGCGTCGATCTCAAGAGCGATCAGGTACCCTCAACGCTCGACTGCCCGGTCCCCGGCTCAACGAGCTCGTTCCTCTATCGCCGTCTGCACGGCGGCTCCTTGAGCGCCGGGCCCAGCAGGGGCGTATGAGCGCCAGGGCGGTCGACCAGGTGAGGCGAGTGGCGCTGACGATCGCCGACCTCGCCGGGGAAGAACCGCCTTTGGCCGACGAGCACCTTCTGGAGGCCATAGCCCTTAGAAGCGTTGGTCCTTCGGGGTTGCTGTAGTGAGCGCTCTTCCCGACGCTGCATACGCCGCCGCGCTCGCTTGCTTGCCAGAAGTAGGCCCGGGTTGGCTTGCCAGCGTCATCGAGGGCCGGTCCCCGCGAAACGTCTGGGAAGCTTTGGGCGACCCAGCGCTGGCGGCTACGTTGCCCACCGGACGCCGAGGGCGTTCGCCGGACCGCCTGCCCGGCCTCTCGGCCGCGGCGAGATCCACCGACGTAGCTTCGGTGTGGGAGCGGTGCCAGGCGTCCGGTGTAAGGGTCACTTGGACCGGGCACCCAGATCACCCGGCGGCTTTGGCGCAAGGCCCTGCACCATGTGGCGTTCTTTTTTGGCGAGGAATGCGCCCGGAGGTAATGCGCCTGCCAATGGTCGCGGTGGTGGGGACGCGGGCCTGCACACCTGCAGGGTCCTCTGTGGCCTCCGAGATCGCATTCCGGCTCGTTCAGGCCGGGGTGTGCGTCGTGTCCGGCCTCGCTCTAGGGATCGACGGTGCAGCACACGCCGGCGCTGTGGCGGCAGTGCGAGAAATGGGTGATGAAGTTGGAGCAGGCACTGTCGGCGTGGCGGCCAGCGGGGTCGACGTGGTCTACCCCCGCCAGCATCGCAAGCTCTGGTCAGACGTCCAGCTGGCCGGCGCTGTGGTGTCCGAAACGCCCCCGGGCCGCCCAGCTCAAGCGTGGAGGTTCCCTTCTCGCAACAGGCTGATAGCCGGTCTTTCCCGGCTAGTGGTGGTTGTCGAGTCCCACATCACGGGCGGTTCCTGGCACACGGTCGAGGCAGCGTTACGCCGAGGGATTGACGTGGGAGCGGTGCCCGGTCCCGTCAACAGTCCTAGCTGCGCTGGCACCAACAAACTCCTTTTCGATGGTGCGATGGTGGTACGTGGTGCAGAGGACATCCTCAGTTATCTGGGCCTCGACGGGACAGCATTGACGGCGAAGGCTTCCGAGGTGGGCGGCTGTGCGGCGCCCACCCCCGTGGTCCGGCGGGTCCACCAGGCTATGGGCTTCCTGCCCATGGCCCTCGATGAGATCGTCGAGAGGGCGGGCCTTCCGGTTGCTGCCGTCGCCGTCGCCCTGGACACCTTGTGCGCCGAAGGCCGGGTCAGAGAGCAATACGGCTTTTGGTGCCGCATCTAGTGGTTCGCGCGGCACCACCCGTGCCAGGTAGGGCACGGGTGGTGAGCTGTTGGATGGATGGCTGTGGCGAGGCCCCGTACCTGTCTTTGGGCAGGAGCCAGCCGTGGCCGTCAGGGCGTCACGTGCTGCAGACTGCCCCAGGGAAGGCTGGCAACGACCTGGTACTCGGGCTGGCCGTTCATTGCCGCAGTGATGGGGTCAGTGCCGCTGTGACCCTCAGCAGACCAAGAAGAGGGGGAGTCAGCCTCGATGGCTACCGCACCGCCCTGGTCAACGACGACGGCTCCGTACGTCTGGATTGCCCTGAAGACCATCTGGCCGAAAGGCGTCAGCCCAGAAGGCATAGCCAGGTTCGAAGGGAAGCGGAACCAATCGCCCTCCTGGGGGTGCGTGCCCGACGCACTGCAGTCCCCGCGGTCAGCGGGCCAGGCGTAGCCTGAGTCGCAGCTGTTACCGAGGACCTCGATGCCGATGGCATGGTTTATGGAGCCAGACTGCACGTCGGCTTCGGTGATCTCGGTCGCGATGTTGGCGATGCCCGAGGCCGTCTCGCCATAGGGGGCGGCGAAGACGCCGTTGGTCGACCCCAAGCTGAGTTTGCCTCCCCAGCAGGCCTGCCAACCCGAAGACGTCTTTTGCGCCAACCAATACTCCCACGCTGAACCGGTCGAAGGCTGGTACACGTTCAAGATGTGGTCCGAACTGGTGCCGGCCACAGCATTGGAGGGGATGGGCGCAGAGGCGCCGGTGCTCGGCTGGAAGTTGCCGCAACCTGGCGCCACGCTGACGTTCACCAGGGGTTGGTTAGCGGGCACCCAGTACACGGGGCGGTTCTGGTTCACCGCGACACTTCCGTAGGCCGCCTCGTACTGGGCGACTATGTCGTTGGCGAGAGCGCCTGAGTCGGGGTTGACCGGGTAGCTCTGAGCGTTGGCATTGAACACGCTGTTGGGCATCAGGCTCGACGGTGGCACGAGGTTGCCGCTCGCCCCGGGCGTCGCCCCGCTCGTCGTTGTGGGCGCAGTAGTTGTGGGCGCAGTAGTTGTTGGCGCAACGGTCGTGGTGGTTGCCGGCTGAGCCGTCGTGGTGGTTGCCGGCTGAGCCGTCGTGGTGGTACTAGCCGTGCTGGCGCTGAGAGATGTACTCGCCGTGACGAGCACGGCCAGAGAACCGGCTCCGGTACCTGCCGGGGAGACGGTACCGCTGGCCGGTGCCGCTACCGCGCTCATGAAGGCGTTGCTGAACTGCTTGTATGTAACGCCCGAGGTGCCACCGGTCGACGCGTTGCCCCATGCGAAGCCCATGCCCACATAGGCGCTGGTCCCGGAGGCCTGGATCGAGGGGAAGGGATGCGGGCTGCTTACCGGAGCGCTCACCGACCAGCCCGTGGCGCCGGACATTTCGTCCACCATCAACTGAAGGTTGTTGATCCCTGAGCTGAATGTGACCTTCACCGGCGTCGCCGATGTCGACGTCACCGTTCCGTACCAGTACTGCATTATCTGGCCGTCTGCTGCGTCGAACCAGGGCTGACCAGCACGCTGCCAAGAGCTGGCACCGCCCCCCGACACAGACGTGACGGTTACCGCCCAGGTATCGTTGATGACCCCCATGACCAAAAGGTCGCCGATCTTGCGAGGTGACAGCGTGGCACTGAAGCCTCCTGCACCTATGGGACCGCTATGGGAGTAGATGACCCCGTCGTTACCAATTGCTACGGTCAGCGCGGGGGTGGCTGAAGCAGCGGGGGTGGTGCTCGCGGGAGCCGCGGTCGTCGTCGGCACTGCTGTCGTCGGCACTGCTGTCGTCGTCGGAGCCGCAGCCGGGGCCACGGCAACGCTCGAGGTGGCGCCCGTCGGTGTTGCAGTGAAAACTGCGCCCACAGAGCCGGCCCCCGTCCCGGTGGGAGCGGCCGTCCCGGAGATACCTTCTGCCCAGGCCAGCATGGTGGACCTGTTGGGCAACGAGTAGGTGAAGCCGGGCGTGTCCCCGGCGGACGCGTTGCCCCACGCCATGGAGGCTGCGAAATAGAGGTTGCTCGCGCCGGCTGGAGCGCCGAGCGACGGGAAGGGTGTATGGGCTGCACCCTGGGCCGACACCTTCCATGTCGAAGGGGTACTGGCGGCGAACTCTTGCACCATGACGTCGGCATTGGTGACGGGGGTGCTCCAATCGACGCTCAGAGCAGA
>DASSZK010000425.1:0-9885 GCA_035702845.1 Acidimicrobiales bacterium | reverse complement strand
CGAGATCGACCGCATCTTCTGGGAGACCAAGAAGGGCTAAGCGGTACCCGCCGACCTGCGGTTCAAGTAGCCGCCTTGGTTGAGCTCGAGCCGTCGCCGGTGGACCGGCGACGGCTCGAGTACCCGTGCGAACCAGGCCAGCACCCCTGTGCGTGCAACGTCGCCGACAATTCGCGCTGTGAGTGTTCTTGCGGCGCACCTGCTCAGGGGAGGCGCCCTATTGGCCGAGCTATAATCTCATGCTCGGAACGCACCTGCTCGGATCGCACCTGCACGGAGCCCGCCGCCTCGGCCGCGTTATCGGTCGACTGTGCGCAGCCACGGCCCTCTTCGTCTTGGCCTTTCCCGCAGCGAGTGCTCTGGCTGCAATCCCGGGGGGCCAGGGCGTTGCCCCAACTCTGACTTGGAGCGGCCCCTCGACCATTTACAGCTCAACCCTGGGTGGGACACCAACAGGGCTGTCGTGCGCAAGCAACGATTTTTGCATGGCCGTGGATGCAGCCGGTTATGCGATCGTCTATCAGAACGGAGCATGGTCCACTCCCGTGAGGGTGGATCCTGTCGGACCGTCGTCTCTTGGCTTCGAGACGGTTTCGTGCGCCAGTAGCGATTTCTGCATGGCCCTGGACAACTCCGGTTATGCCTTCACCTACCAGAATGGGGCCTGGTCGACGCCCGTGCGCGCCGACCCCGATCAGCTGACCCTACCGGAAGGCAATGGCGGCAACAGCTCAATCTCGGTGTCCTGCCCGAGCCCAAGTTTTTGCGCGGCCGTGGACGATACCGGTCGCGCGGTTGCTTACGACAACGGCGCCTGGAGCACGCCGACCGTAATAGAACCCCAACGATATGCCGGCGTTGGCGCTTCAGTCTCCTGCCCAAGCACGGAGTTCTGCGCCGCTGTTGTGGGAATATCTGACATCGTCACCTACCAGAACGGAGCCTGGGGCGCCCCGGCGCACGTCGACAGCGTGGGCGCCCTGGACTCAGTTTCGTGCCCTACTTCCGGTTTTTGTATGGCGGTAGACGCCGCCGGCGAGTCGTTCATGTACACGAACGGCACATGGGGGTCTGCTGTAGCTGCCGAGGGTAACGGCAACCCGTGGGACAAAATGCTTTATTCCGTATCATGTGCGGCTGCGGCCTGGTGCGAAGCGGTCGACGACAAGGGTTACGTGGTGACCTATAACGGGGCATGGGGAACCCCTGTGCTGTTGGACCCCCATGCGAGCGCGTCCTTCCCGTTGAACCTCGTGTCCTGCTCGAGCAGCAGTTTCTGTATGGGCGTAGACTGGAGAGGCTTCGCTGCGACCTACGACGGCAATTGGGCCGCCCCCGTGCTTGTCGACCCCAGCGGCGGCATTCTGCCCGACGTATCCTGCGCGAGCACGAACTTCTGTGTGGCGGTCGAGAGCATGGGCTTCGCCGTAATGTACGCCGGGGGCGCCTGGGGGCGAGAGGTTCTCATTGACCCCAATGGCGAGCTGAGCTCGGTATCGTGTCCCAGCAGCAGTTTCTGTGTGGCGGTGGACCGCAGCGGCTATGCCGTGACCTGGGACAACGGAGCTTGGAGCTCCCCGGTCTTTGTTGACCCCGATGCCAGTTCCACCGGTCTGGTCTCAGTGTCGTGCGCGAATGCCAGTTTTTGCATGGCAGTCGATAGCCACGGGCACTCGATTGCTTACGACAGCGGGACATGGGGTAGCCCGAGGATTGCCGACACCCAGGCCCTTACGCGCCACTGTGGCTGCAACATCGGGCTGACTTCCGTGTCGTGCCCTACCGCGACGTTCTGCATGGCCGTTGACGATGGGGGCTACGCCACGACCTACGACAACGGTGCCTGGGGCAAGCCGGTCAGCGCCGACCCAAATAGCGTGGGCGATACGTGCGGCTGTAACGAGGGCGACGGGTTTAACTCCGTTTCTTGCCCGAGCCCTCGTTTCTGCATAGCGGTTGACAATGGCGGCTTCGCAGCGACGTACGCGGACGGAGCCTGGCGCGGCTTTGCGCTGGCAAACCGCAGTGCGAGCATTACGTCGGTGACCTGTCCCAGCACGGGGTTCTGCCTCGGTTTGGACGGCCTGAACCGTGCAGTCGAATATTACGATGGCTCCTGGAGTACCCCGGCACAGCCAAGAGTTGGTGGAGGGTCGCAAGGCTATCTGAACTCTGCTTCTTGTCCCAGCCCGACGACCTGTATGGTCGTTGGCCGCAATGACGCGTTCATGGCCCGGGTGGTACCGCCTCCGGTGACGCCGTTGACCACGGCAGCTACAGTTCACTCCTCCATCGTGAAACTCGCTTTGGGATGCGCCAGCGCAGGCTGCACGGGGACAATAAAGCTCTGGTACCACAACGTGCTGCTCGGGGCGACCCGCTATAAGTTGGCCGACGGAGCTTCAGCATTCATACCCGTCCACCTCCACGAGGCCGCCTTGGGTTTCTTGGCCAAGGCGAAGTACCATTTGCTTGTCGCCACGGAGGTTGTAACCGTGAAGGGTGGCACCACCCTTTCCCTTGAAGTCCTGATTGCGCGACCGCGGTGACACCATCCGAGGAACCTAGGCGCAAGCGACCACTGGCGGCTCCGAGGGCTTTCCCACCGCAGCGCCAATCAGGCACGCGCCTAGCCGGTGAATGGTCGTCAAAAGACCGCTTCGACGACGCATGGCACCCCGGGGAGTACTGGCCGGCGACTGGGAAAGAAATTTGCCAGTACAGCGCTGCGGGGGAGGTGGCGAGCCTCGGGGCGTTCTTCCGGGGGCTGAAGCGCAGGTACGGGAACCGGGAACTGCTCTGGTGGTTACTCGTCGGTGTGATGAGCTTGATGGTCGCCTTGGGTTTCCTCTGAGTACGCGACGCATCCAGGCCTGAGGTCATTTGTGAGCGCCCCGGCGCGCTCGCTGAAGTACTGAGCGGCCAGCCGGCTTTCCTCTTGCGCAACCGGAGCCGGCCGCTCCAGGTGGACTAGCTGGGCTGATTGGCCTCGGTCGGGCTCAATTTGGCTCAAGTCCAGCGTCGTCTTGGCCGATATTGCCCGTACCGGGGACTACCAGATGAGGTAGGCTGGCCGGTAGCTCGGAGAGAGCGTTGCACGTCCCGTGTTGCTCCAGGCTGGCTTCCGCTCTTCTTGTCTGGAGACAACTCCTAATGGTAAACAGGATCGCCCGTTTACGCCTTCCGCTTCGCGCGGCCGCCTTCGCCATGATGCTCAGCCTTGGCCTCGCCGTTACGGCAATGGGGGGCGGTGGGGCAGGTGCCGCAACTGTTGGCCTCACCCAGTGCTCCAACACGGGCACGGTGGGAGGCGACACAATCTCGTGTGCCATCACCGTTACCAACGACTTCACCTACAACCCGGGCACACCCACCGTGCCGACCGGGTCGGCCACGATTGTCACGCAAAATATGTGCACGGGGTCGGCGGTTTGTCCCACCAGTGGGACGACCACTTCAGCTGTGCCCGTGGTAGGGATAACGCAGTGCGACACTGCGGGGCTGGGAGGAGCCAGCACGGTCACTTGTAACGTGACGGTGACTAACAACCTCACCGGCTACCCATTAGGTGCATCGATCGCATCGACTGTGGGCCAATGTCAAAGCCCTGGATCCGTGAGCACGTTGACCTGCGTGGCGACGCCACCCGGTAACCAACGGACGGGTGATGCAGGCCCAGGCGGCCAGAGCGTCACTCAGTGCAATGGCTCGGGCGGGGCGGGCGGGACCATGACCTGCACCGTCACGGCGCCCACTTCTCAGGCCACCGGTTTGCCGACGAGCATCGACCAATGCAACGCCTCGGGGACGACGGGGGCCAGCACAGTGACCTGCACCGCCACGATCACCAACAACTTCGCCGCCAGTAGCGCGGCGCCCACGACGTCGACGACTACGACCACCACGACGCCGGCGACTACCACCACCACGGCACCGACCACCACCGCTGCACCGACAACCACCGCTGCACCGACAACCGTTACATCGACGACGGCGACGCCGACGACGACGGCGACGACGGCGCCAGTGCCGACCGTGACGACGACAGCGGTCCCTTCGACGACGTCTTCTCGGCCCCGCAGCACGACGACGTCGCTCCCACCCGGCACCACCACCTCTTCGCTGCCCCGGCGGAGCTCAACCACTTCGGTAGCGGCTCGCTCCACGACCACGTCGGTGCCCCGGCAAACGACAACCAGCACTGTGCCGGCGAGCGCCACGACGACGGTCCCGTCCTCGGTCCCGACTACGACACTTGGCGTCGTAATTGGTTCCCCGGGTACGGGTGGCACCCCTGCGTCCAGGGGGACAAACCTGGCCATGGTCTTGGGCATCCCCCTTGTACTGCTGGGCGCTGCGGGCCTGTTCGGGACATGGGTGGTGCGGCGGCGAGGCGCCTGACGTGCGTGTGGCAGTCCCAGCCGCCGCCGTCTTGGCAGTAGGGCTCGCCCTTTGTGGGTACGGGACGATAGCTCACCCTGTCCTGCACCCCCCGATACCCTCCGCCAAACCTCGGCCGATAAGCGGCTCTCGCGGTACCGCCAAAGGACGCGGAGAGTTGGTGCTGCACGACGCCGCCCCTCAGCCGGCTGCCCGTGCAGCCCTGAGCGTACGGGGCCGTGGGCGGACGCTTCCTGGGCCGGCTATGACCAGTGAGCGTCCCAAGGCTTTGGCATTCATCACTAAGCCATCAGCGCCGGTGAGGATCACCGTCCCTTCGCTGGACATCTCCAGCCAGTTAGGGCCGCCTCGCGGGCTCAACCCCGACAGGACCATCGACGACGCACCACTGTCGGGCCCGACTTGGTCACTCCCCTGGTGGTATGACCAAGGGCCGACGCCCGGTGAGGGTGGCTCGGCTGTCATCCTCGGCCATGTCGACTCCGCCATCGGCGCAGGCCACCTCGGCGTTTTCTTCAAGCTGGGCAAACTCGGTCCTGGCGACCGTGTCGACGTTGCTCTGGCCGACGGTTCGGTCACGCATTGGGTGGTCACCTCCGACCTGCTCTACGCAGATCAAGCGTTCCCCGACGCCTACATATATGCCCGGTCTGGCCCTCCAACGCTGCGCCTCGTGACGTGCGGCGGCTCGTTCAACTGGCGGGCACACGAATACACATCTGCGGTCGTGGTCACCGCTCGGCTGGTCAGGGGGACGCCCTGACGACTACGGCCCTGGGTGGCCGCCCTAGAAAAAAACAGGGTGGGCGCGGAGGGATTTGAACCCTCATGCACTGAGGCGGCAGGGTTTAAGCCCGCTGTGTCTACCGGTTTCACCACGCGCCCGGCAGTCGGGCCTGAGTCTAGGTGGCTCTGCGGGAGCGGCGGGCCATGCAGGGCCGGAGCGCCCTAGGCCGTGCCGCCAGGCCACTGCGGGCGGGGAGCCGGGAGCGGTGCCCGGGCCCTGACGCGCGGGAGCGCTGGTAGCTTTGCTCCGTGGCAGTGTTTGCCGCCCTGTTGGCAGCCCTTTTCTATTCGCTCGCGTCCGTCCTCCAGCAATGGGAGGCCGAGCGTCAGCCACCCGAAAAAGAGCTACGTCCGAGCCTGCTAGCCCGTCTAGCCATCAGGCCCAGGTGGTTGGCCGGATTGGGCTGCGACATGGCCGGCTACGTCTGGCAGTTCATCGCCCTCTCCACCGGCTCCCTGGTCGTTGTCCAGCCCTTGCTGGTCGTGGGTCTTCTGTTCGCGTTGCCGATCAAGGCGCGCTTCACGCCCTACCGCATGGGTAGATGGGGGTGGGGCGGTGCGCTCCTCACCACGACCGCGTTGGCTGTCTTCCTCTCGGTCAGCGACCCCACCAACGGCCACGCAGACGTCCGGCCCGTCTACTGGGCCCTGCTGTTGTGCTCGGCAGCCATCGCCGCCACGGTCCTCGCATTCGGCGGTTTCGGGAGCAGCCCCAGGTGGAAGGCGATGGCCTACGGGACGGGCGCAGGGGTTATCTACGGGACCTGCGCTGCCTTGACCAAGACGTGTGCACATCTGCTGTCGCATGGCGTCGGCCACTTGTTCTCGAACTGGCAGCCTTACGTGCTGGCTTTCGGGGGCGTGGCCGGCATGGTGCTGGCACAGAGCGCCTTCCAGGCCGGTCCCCTTGATGCCTCGCTCCCGACCTTGACGGCGACAGACCCAGTTGTCAGCGTCGTCATCGGGGCCTTGCTCTTCGGCGAAAGCATTCGCTCCGGGGTCATCTGGAGCGGCCTGGAGGTCATCTCGTTGGCCGGCATCGTCGTTGGGATATTCTTGCTCGCCCACACCGAGGCGGTGAACTCCGCCCAGGACCGCAACGAGCCGGCGGCGGCCGTCGGTTCGTTTACTTGAGACCCGCCAGGGTCGCCCCGTCGCTGCCGGCGGGGGCTACGTAAGAGGACGGTTAGCTCACCGTGGACCGGTGGGGTTCGATCGCGCTGATGCTGCTGGCAGTGGCCGCAGCTATCCGCCCGCCGCGGCGGGTGCCACAGTGGGGGGTCCCGGTCCTGTGCTCGCTGGTAGCCCTCATCGGTGGCATCACGACAGGTTCCAGCTCGGGGTCGGCCTTGCACCCGCTGGTCCAGCCTGTGGCCTTTTTGCTGGCGGCCGTCCCCCTGGCGGTGATGCTCGACGAGCTCGGGTTCTTCAAAGCCGTGGCGTCTCGCATCACGGCGCGCGGTGGTGGGCCCGGGTCCCTGTGGGCCCTTGCCGCAGTCGTGACAACGGTCTTAAACCTGGACGCGGGCGTCGTCCTGTTGACGCCGCTATATATCCGCATAGCCCGGCAGAGAGGTTGGGACCCGCTGGTACTTGCTGCCCAGCCCGTCCTGTTGGCCTGCCTGGCATCGTCGGCCCTTCCCGTGTCGAACCTCACCAACCTGATCGCCGTTTCCTGGGCGGGGGCCACGACCACCCAGTTCGTGTCCCATCTGGCCCTGCCTTCACTCGCCGCCTGCGTGATCGGGTGGTACTTTTACAGGGCGTTTTTTGTCGGCCGGTTGGTTGCCAGTACGGAGGGGCCGCCCAGCAGTACCGTCCCGGCGAGCGCGCGAGCAACGGCCACCCCAGCGGCGGGGAGCCTGGACGATGACCGCCGGGCGCTCCGGGTAGGCACGCCCATCGTCGTCTGCGTACTCATCGGTTTCGTCGCTGGGCCGTTCGCGGGCATCTCGCCCTGGGCGGTGGCGCTCATGGCTGACGCAGTGCTCTTGGCGCTTGCTTGGCGCCGGTCAGTTGCCAGCCCCTCCGTTCAACCCAGTAACCCGGACAGCTGCGGTGACCCGGTCAATTCCGCCGGCTCCCTGCGCCGGGCTGCGCCCTGGGGATCGGTACCGGTGGGCACAGCGGTAATGGTTTTCGCCCTCGGCATACTCGCTACCGCAGTTGCCGCACACCTGCCAACAGGCGCGCTGTTCCGGGGGGGCTCGGTCGCCGACCTGGCTCGCGATACCGGCGTGGCCGCCATCGGGGCCAACGTGGTCAACAACCTCCCGGCGCTCTTGGTCGCTCTCCCAAAGATCGGCCATCACCCTGTGCCGGCGTTGTGGGCGGTCCTGCTCGGGGTCAACATGGGCCCTGTCGTCCTGGTGACCGGGTCGCTGGCGAGCCTTCTTTGGATGTCAGCACTGCGGAGGCTGAACGTCGGCGTCTCACCTCGCGACTTCACCCGTTTCGGTGTCGTTGCCGGACTTCCTGCTGCGGCCGGAGCACTCGGCGTGTCGCTCTGCCTGCGGGCTCTAGGGCTGTATTAACCCTACGGCCGAGATGGTCCGCGTGACTCAGGCCCGCTGGCGAGGCTCGATGTGCCGCGGCCGCTCATCCTGTTTTGACCCGGCCGCCGCCGAGCAATTGCAGTTCGAAGATGCTCTGGATTTTCACATCTTCACCGGTCTCGGGGGCGTCGATCATCTGGCCACCACCTATGTAGATGCCGACGTGGTAAACGTCCTTCGGTGTGCCGAAAAAGATGAGGTCGCCAGGTAGGAGGTCGGCGATAGGCACTCGCTCGGTCATGTCGTACTGGAACTGAGCGGAGTGCGGCAGGCTGACCCCGGCTTTTCCCCAGGCCATCATCACGAGACCGGAACAGTCATAGCTCTGCGGGCCTGCTCCGCCCCATTCGTAAGGCTTGCCCAGCTGAGCCCGGGCAAAGGTCAGGGCCACCTGGGAGCCCGCGGCCGCAGTGTTGGGGACTGGCCCGGCGACGACTGTGGTGGTTGTACCAGGTACACCAGTGGCCGATGGAGCGCCGGGCACGCTGTCCCCGGGCCCCGTCCCGGAGCCGGTTCCCGATGTCGTCGTGGCCGACGTCCCGGGGCCCGACGTTGTAGCAGTCGTCGACGTGGTCGTCCCCGGCGTGCTTGGCACAGGCTGTCCAGAAGTAGTTGTGGATGCAGGGGCTGAAACCCCTGGTCCCGCGGTGGTGCTGGGGGAGGTGCCGGAGGTGACGGTGGCCGTCGTCGTCGGGGCCTGTGTCGTCGGGGCCTGTGTCGTCGGGGCCTGTGTCGTCTCCGGAGACGGCGTGCCGACGGGCACGGGGGCCGTGGTCGTGGACGTACTCGTTGTGCTTGTCGTGCCCGTCGTGGTCGGCCCAGTTGTGGTAGTCGTGCCGGTCGTGGTCGGGCCCCCCTTCGCGCTCGCGGCCAGGCGAACGTGCTGAGCCGCTGTGGCCAAGCCGCTCCGGCTGGCGACATCGGTCACGCCGGGCGGCAGTTGATGGCTGCTGGCCAGCATCGCTTGTTCTTCAGCTTGTTGAGCCGCCGCCTGCTGAGCCTGGATCCGCTGGAAGTCAAGCGCGACGCGCCCCTTGACCTGGGACAGTGAGCGCGCCAGTGCTGCTTGTTCGGCCGCCGCGGCTTGGCGCGCCGAGGCCAACTGGGCCCGGGCGGCCGCAAGCTGGGTCAGCCGCTGGTGCAACGTTGCCAAGTCGACCCGATCGTTGTGCAGTGCCTGCTGGTACTCGACGAGCGCTGCATGCTGGCGGTCGATCACCGTCTGGGCGTAGGTCGGTTCCACGAGCGATGCGGTGCTGGCTGCGCTCAGCCCGCCAGGCGCGCTGGCGCCGTCGGTGTAGGCAGTCAGGGCCTGAGAAATCAGCTCCGCCTTCGCCGCCTGCAAGGAGGAGCCTGCGCCTTGAGACATCACGCGAGCGCGACGAGCTTCGCCCGCCAGCTGCGCCGAGGTGACGGCCTCTTGGTCGGCCTGCTCGGCCAACTTGGCCAGGGCGACGCCTTGCTGCTGGACCTGCGCGCTCAACGCCTCGGCGAGAGCCTCGTCACGGCGCAGAGCGGCGCGGGCCGACCCCGAGGGCCCGGTACCGCCGGCGCGCTTTGCCATCTGGGCAGCGCTGGTTGCAGCCGGCGTCCCCGCAACGGCAGGAGCGCCACCGAGAGAAAGCGCAAGACCGGCGGACAAGACGAGGCCAAGGAGCGTCTTGCACGCCCGGCCAGGCGCGCCCATGTTCGCTCTATCGGCTCGGACGGGGCTCCGTGTAAGGCGTGCCCGTCTGCGTCGTGGACCGAAGCCGTAGAAGGGGATAGTTGCCCACCCTTCGTTGTGGGAACTCGTATGGAACGAACTTCAATCACTGTAACAACACCAGCCTCAACTGTCACTACCCTCACGTCCCCGCACTTCCCTTACTCCCTGTGCCGGCCGGCACGGATCGTCGATTATTTTTGGACCGGCGTGAGGAACATGAAGCTGACGGCGCTACCGGAACCCCAGCAAGGGGCACTTCTGCGGCAAGCACATGGCGACAGCCCCCAGCGACCCGTGCGTGTCCTGTCCATAGACGGTGGAGGGGTGCGTGGCCTGGTGCCCGCCATCGTCTTGGCGGACATCGAGCGCCGGACCGGCCGGCGCATCTGCGAGCTGTTCGACGTTGTGGCGGGTACGTCCACCGGTGCCATCATC
>DASSZK010000337.1:0-2665 GCA_035702845.1 Acidimicrobiales bacterium | reverse complement strand
GGCGCAGGGGTGGTCGAGCAGTTCGTGCAGGGCGGCGATCGCCGCCTCCCAATCGTTCGCCTGCTCGCGTTCCCGGACGCGATTGCTGATAGCTCGGATCTGTCGGTCCGACTCGTTGAAACTGATCGCGGGCACTTTCCTCCAGGCTCCCTCTCTGTCGGTCCACGGTAGGCGCCCCAGCCCATAGTGTCTTGCGAGTGAAGACCACACGCCTCCGGGTAACGATGAGCGAAGTCGAGCCGGCGGTGGTCCGGGTGATCGATGTGCCCGCCGGGATCCTCCTGCCGGAGCTGCACGACGTGCTGCAGGCCGCGATTGGCTGGACCGACTCCCATCTCCACCAATTCGTGGCCGGCGAGGTCCGCTACGGGATGTCCGATATCGACGACTTCAACGAGTTCGAGGACGAGCGGCCTGAAACCGGCGTACCCCTTCGTGCGCTGCCCGCCCGCTTCACCTATTTGTACGACTTCGGCGACGACTGGCAGCACCAGGTCGAGGTGATCGGGCCCGGCAGTGATCGGCCCGGCGTCATCGAGGGCCGGGGGGCGTGCCCTCCTGAAGACGTAGGCGGGCCGCCTGGATACGCCGACTTCTTGAAGGTGCTGGCCAATCCGAGGGATTCCGAGCACGAGCACATACGAGCTTGGGCAGGAAGTTGGAAGCACGCCTTCGACCTGGCCACTGCGGACCTGCTTGTCCGACAGACCGTGGGTGAGGTACCGGCCCCTGTTCGGCTCGTCGTCGACCTAACGGCCGATGGAGTGAAGCTGACACCGGGCGGTCGCTTGCCTCGTGCGCTTGTGCGAAAGGTCCAGGAGCAGTATCCCGACTGGTACCCCCTGGGTCGCCCAGCATCGATCGAAGAGGACCTGCCTTCGCTGGCAGCTCTGCACCACCTCCTGCGCGGCGTGGGCCTGCTCCGGCTCCGCAAGGGCTTCCTCTCCCCCACCCGCGTTGCCAGCGACGACATCGAGGTGATCCGGCGCCTGCGATCGTGGTTCGGACCTCGATACGGCTACGAGACGATGCTCACCACCGACGCTCTCGGGCTGCTCGCTGCTGAGGGTCCGTTCGAGCCTCAAGACATGGCCGGACGTCTGCTGGACCTGCTCGGCGACCGATGGGTGACATCGCAGGGACAGCGTCTCGACGAGGTCCGAGTCCTGGCCGACCTCAACCGTCTCCGGTTTGTCCTGGTCGGCCTCGACCTAATCGAAGCCTCAAGAGGAACGTGGAGTGCGGGCCCATCGGCCAGGTGGCTGCTCCCACGAGCAACCGCCCTCGCCCACCTCTGGTCGGCCTAAACTGGTTAATTCCGGGTTCGCACCACTCGCGGACCCAACCACGTGCCTCTCGAGACCCTCGCTGAGACAGGGGAAGGTAGCCCGCTAACGGGCGATAGAGGGCACCCGACCTGCGAGTTTCGGGGACTGGCCGAGGCGTCCTTTGGGGACACCGTCAAGATGCAGGAACAGGTCGCGCGCTGCATCGGTTCTGGCGTTCCGGGTCCCCGGGGGTCGTCAGGGTTGGTAGTGGAATCGAGCTTGCAGCACCACGATGTCGTCGCCGTCCACGAGGTAGACCAGCCGATGCTCCTCGTCGATACGGCGCGACCAGCAGCCTGCCAGGACATGACGAAGAGGCTCGGGCTTGCCAATGCCTGTCACCGGATCTCTGAGGACCTCGTTGAGGAGGCGATTCAACCGGTTCAGGGTCGCCTTGTCAGTTTTCTGCCAGTAGAGGTAGTCGTCCCGACCATGCGGGGTGAAGACCAAGCGCATCAGCCCAGGTCGTGAGCTTCGCGCTGTCCCGAGCGAGCTTGCGCCAGGCTCTCCATGAGTCGCTGTGCGTTGGCAGGAACGCGCAGAAGCCACGCCGTCTCGGTCAAGGCGTCGTAGTCGTCGCGCGACATCAGTACGGCGTCGCCGTTTTTCGAGGTGATCTCGACTGGTTGACGGTCGTCGTTTACCTGAGCGATGAGCGGAAACAGGTTCTTGCGGGCCTCAGATCAGATGCCGTGATAGCCATGACTCCTCCAAAGCGGTACTACATATGGTACCACCTCAGTTCGTCCTGGGGGTGGCCCACCGGTGACAGGCTCGCCGTATGAGGCCCACCAGCCGAAGTACACTTCCAGCTAGCGGGAGGCCGATGGAGCGCAGAAGATCTGGCCCTGGAGCCGGCGTTAGAGGACGCTGGCTGGCCGCCTTTCAGGGACGCCTGGAAGGAGTCTTTGGGGATAGTCAAGGGCCTGTTGTACATCACCGTACGGCTATGTACACTGGCCTGGATGTCGACGAGCATGACCATCAGCGAGGCGAGGGCGGCTCTGCCCCAGCTTCTCGACCGTGTCAGCGCAGGGGAGGAGGTCACCATCACCCGCCACGGAAGGCCCGCTGCGGTCTTGGTGCGACCCGACACCCTGCGAGCGCGCCGGGCAGATGAGGCTTTGGCCCTGGCGAACAAGGTGCGCGATGCCCTCGAGAACGGACGGCAGTCGCCTCTGTCGGTTCGTCCCGCTCTTCGCGCAGAGCGTGCCGACGCCCTGGTGGAAGAGATACGCGCCGGTCGATCGCGCGGGCATTAGAGCGGCAGCCGAGCATGGACTCCTTCGACGCCGACGTGCTGATTTACGCCGCGGTTGCGGGGCACGAACTTGGAC
>DASSZK010000108.1:0-3724 GCA_035702845.1 Acidimicrobiales bacterium | reverse complement strand
TGGGCGCCGGCGCTGGCAGCGGCCGTCCCCGGCGCCTCCAGCACCTATTTACAGGGCGTTTCCTGTCCCGTGGCCGGGACCTGTATCGCCGTTGGCTACAGCTTGCGGCCTGTGGACGGGGGCACAAGCGAGATGTTCCCTGTCGCCCAACGGCTCGGCGGCTCCAGCGCCCAGACAATGGTCGTCACATCCCCAAACGGCGCTCAAGGAGCCTCCCTGACCTCAGTGTCGTGCACTTCTCCCACGTATTGCGTAGCCGTGGGTTATTTCCTTTCGTCCGGGGTGGAGCGCCCGTTGGCAGAGGTGATGGCGGCCGGCAGTTGGAATGCCGTAGCCGTGCCTGCAGCCAGCACGGGCAATAACGTGCTGAGCTCGGTGTCGTGCACCGCCGCAGTGGCGCCCTCGTGCACGGCAGTTGGGCACTACCGGGGCCCGAGCGGGGAGCATGTGCTGGTCGCCGACCTGGCGGCCGGCGCAAATGCCTTCGTCTTGCGGTCAGGAGCGGAACAAAAAGGGCCGCAGAACGCACTCGGCTCCGTGGCTTGCAGCACCGGTGGCTTTTGTGTGGCGGTGGGCTTCTACAACAACGGACATGCCGACCAGACGCTGGTCGAGATGCGTTCTGAGGGCGTATGGACCTTGGTGGCGAGCCCCGACCGCAGTGTGGCAAACAACGTGCTCGACGCTGTGTCGTGCTCATCGCCGTCCTCCTGCCAGGCCGTCGGCTTCTACTCGAACGGCAACGGCCGCCGCGCCCTCGCTGACGTGTTCGAAGGCGGCATGTGGAAGACCGAACAGGTTCCCAACGCCGGCAGCAAGGGCGCTGTCATGTCCGACAATGAGTTGTCGGGCCTGGCCTGCATTACGGGCTCGCCGTGCGAAGCGGTCGGCTCTTACCAGCTAGGGGGGCGGCCACAACTGCTCGCCGAGGCTTTTTCAGCCAGCGGGTGGGCAGTGCTCGGAGCCGGCGGCTACCAATCTGCGCAAGCGAGCCTGGAGGCGACCGCCTGCCCGGCGCCGGGCCAGTGCGTCTCCGTGGGCTACCAGCTGAGCGTTACCGGTGTCGAGCAGCCCCTGGTCGAGGTGCAGACCGGCCCAAGCTGGTCGGTGGTTGCCGCCAACCTCCTACCTAGAAGCGCTCTGGCGTTGGTCCATGGCTCCCCTTCGGGGCATCTCGACGGCGTGTCTTGCTGGGCTAGCAGCCAGTGCGTGGCGGTCGGCTCGTTCGTGGGCGCCGCCGGTAATGACCAGCCGTTGATCGCCACCGACGTCAATGGCTCGTGGTCCGCCACTGCCGGGCCGGGCCCTGGGCTCGCTGCGGAGGCGGCGATGTACTCCGTGTCGTGCCCGGCGCCGGGGGCTTGTGTGGCAGTCGGCGAGTACCGCAATACGGCGGGGTTGACGCTCCCCATGGTTGAGGCCCAACAGCAGGGGACCTGGACCTTGTCCTACGTCCCCGGCCAGGGCGCTGCGTCAAACGACCTGCGCTCAGTCTCGTGCCCGGAAGCGGGCATTTGTACGGCTGTGGGGGACTATTCGTCGAAGGCAGGGCCGAGCCACACGCTGGTGGAACAGCTGGAAAACGGCTACTGGTCCGTCGTCGCAAGCCCTGATGGCAGCCCATCGGCCACTGCCAGCGTGCTCGGCGGGGTCTACTGCACCGGAGCGGGCACGTGCATAGCGGTGGGTTATTCGACGTCCGCGGGGGGCACAACCGCACTGGTCCTGGACGGCACGGCCGCGGGTTGGCAGGTAGCGGCCGCACCCGGGGTCGCCGGTGCACGACTGCAGTCGGTGTCGTGTGCCGGGGGTAGGTCATGCGTGGCGGTGGGCTACTTTGCGGCCCAGGGCGCCCAATCGGCGCTCGTGGCCGTGACATCGGCAGGAGGTTGGCTTGTTGCGCCGTCGCCCTCGCCGGGCCAGTCGTCCGAGCTCGTTTCAGTTTCATGCGCAACGGCCGACCGCTCGTGTGCCGCCAGTGGTTCCTATAGCGATGGTGAATCTCAGTCCCCCTTGGTCGAAACGGGCGCGTCTGCGCCGGCGGCACCTCAGCGGACCCGCACGAGTGTCACGGCCCCGACGGGCCAGGTACTCCCGGGCCAGAGCGTGACCTTCACGGCCACGGTGGAACCCACCCCCGTGGGAGGGACCGTCGACTTCCTTGACAACGGAGCGTCACTCCCCGAATGCAAGAGTGCCCCGGTGAGCTCGAACGGCGAGGCCACCTGCGTGGTTGCCTGGTCAGCGGTCGGAGCACAGCTGGTCCAGGCGGTGTTCTCGGGAAGTTCAGGCTTCAACCCTTCCAGCTCGGTGATATTCGACCTCGTCGTGAAGCCGCGTCCGGCCGGTTACTGGTTGGTGACGCGGGATGGTCAGGTCTTCGCGACCGGGGCGGCGAGCACACTTGGAGATGCTCCTGCGGGGACCAAGTCCGTGGTGGCCATGGCGGCGGCACCCGATGGGGCCGGCTACTGGCTTGTCACAGCGCATGGAGCGGTGTACGCCTTCGGCACGGCACACGCCTTCGGGGACCTACCGCAGCTGGGCGTGCATGCCGACGACATCGTCGCCCTCGCTGCGACGCCTGATGGCGAGGGTTACTGGCTCGTCGGGCGCGATGGTGGGTTCTTCGCTTTCGGCGACGCCAGGTTCGAGGGCTCGCTGCCTGGTCGCCACGTGCATGTCCACGACATAGTCGGGTTGCAGCCCCAAGGCAGTGCCGGCTACTTGCTCGTGGGAGCCGACGGCGGGGTGTTCAGGTTTGGTAGCGCCGTGTTCCATGGGTCCCTGCCGGCGAGGCACGTTCACGTGAGAGATATCCGCTCGATGGTGCTCTCGACCGACGGCCGGGGGTACACGCTCGTGGGTGCCGACGGAGGCGTGTTCACCTTCGGCAAGGGCGCTCCCTTCTACGGCTCTCTCCCCGGGCGTCACGTCAAGGCGAGCGACATCGTCGGTCTTGCCCTGTCCCCGGACGGACGGGGGTACCTGATGGCGAGGGCAAACGGGCAGGTCTTCGCCTTCGGCGATGCTCGGGCCGAGTCCGTTCCGGCTGCCCTGGCAGGCCATCTGCCGGTGGTGAGCATTACGGCGGTGTAGGCGCCGGAGGGGCCGACGGCACCCGTGGGCAGGGCGCCAACAAATGTTGACTAAAGCGATCAGGAATGGTAAGAATAGATCCCGATGACTCCTGCGATCGCCACCCGCGACATCACTGCCGATCTGGACGCGGACATTTCCAAGTTTGAGCAGATGCTGGCCGACTACCTGGCCGGCAACCTGGAGGATGACCAGTTCCGGCTGTTCAGGCTCAACAACGGTGTATACGGCCAACGCCAAGGCGGTCACAACCAGATGGTCAGGGTGAAGGCGCCTTACGGTTCCATTACTCCAGAGCAGCTGGAAACATTCGCCGATGTGGCGGACCGCTACAGCCGGGGCTGGGGCCACCTCACCACCCGGCAAAACGTCCAGTTCCACTTCGTGCAGCTCCAGGCCGTACCGCAGCTGCTACGCGACCTGGCCAAGACCGGCCTTACGACCCGAGAGGCCTGCGGCGACACCGTCCGTAACATCACCGGGTGCCACCTGGCGGGTGCCTGCCCGTTCGAAGTGCTTGACATAAGCCCGTGGGCCGAAGCGGCTTTCCGCCACTTCCTGCACCACCCGTACGCCCAGCGCCTACCCCGCAAGTTCAAGATCAATTTCTCTGGTTGCGTCACCG
>DASSZK010000404.1:0-5024 GCA_035702845.1 Acidimicrobiales bacterium | reverse complement strand
TCGGCAGCCTCCACCTCAATGCGCCGATCGAGGGCATGGTTGCAACCCCTGACGGCCAAGGCTACTGGATGGTGGCCAGCGACGGCGGCGTCTTCTGCTTCGGCGATGCCACATACCACGGCTCCACAGGCGGTCGGCAGTTGAGCGCCCCGATTGCCGGGTTGGTGCCCAACGGCGCTGGGTACACGCTGATAGGAGAGGACGGGCAGGTATACCCGTTCCCCTAATCCTGAGCAGGGCGCTTCCCTGCAGCGCCGGTTGCCCATCCCGGGGCGGGGGTGGCTCGGGCGCGCGGTTGCGGGGCCTGCGCAGAGGGCGCTGAGGCGCTTTCTCCGTGGCAACCTCGGGGCGATGGTATCGAGGACGTCCCATGCCGCCTTGTCCCAGCGCGACATCAGCCGCTTCGCGGAGGCTGTCGCTGCTCTTCTCGCCGACCCGATCGCTCTTGCCGGCGCCTCGTCGATGGAGCGGGCTCGCTGGCAGGGCGCCCTGGCGGCGTGTGAGGCCATCTTGGGGCGGCCGTCGTCGCTGGCTCCGGACCTCGACCTCGAAAGTCTCTTGTAAACGATGGTCCCTTCGCTTACAGTGGAGGCATGCGGGCGATCGGCTACTCACGGGTCTCCACGGCCGAGCAGGCCAGCGAGGGCATGTCACTAGAAGCGCAGGACGCCCGCATCCGGGCCTGGGCCGTCGCCCACGCCGCCGACCTTGTCGACGTCGTCGTCGATGACGGCGTGTCCGGCACTAAAGCGCTGGCCGACCGCCCCAACGGCAGGCGCATCGCAAGCTTGCTGGATGCCCGCCGGCCCGAGGCCGACGCCGTCGTGGTCATCCGCCTCGATCGGCTCGGGCGTAACGCCGCCGAGCAGCTCGCCCTGTACCGGCGCTTCCGGGCCGGGCGGGTCGGGCTCGTCGCAGTGAGCCAGCACATCGACTTGGCCACACCGCACGGCCGGGCGATGGCCGGCGTGTCAGCGGTCTTCGCCGAGCTGGAGCGTGACCTCATCGCCCAGCGCACGGCTGAGGCGATCGGCGAACTTCGATCCCAGGGGCGGCGCTACGGGCCCGTGCCCTTCGGCTGGGTCGATCACGAGGGGCAGCTCGTGCCTGACGCCGACGAGCAGGAGGTGCTCGAACGAATCCGGGACCTTCGCGGGCAGGGGGTGGCCTACAACCGGGTGGCAGCGACGCTGAACGCCGAGGGCGTCAAGACCAAGCACGGGGGCCTCTGGGCCGCCATGTCGGTGCGCTCGGTTGAGCGGACCTCGGCCAAGTTCGAGCAGCTGCAAGGCGCACGATGAGCGATCACCTGTCGACCGCCCTCCAGCTCCACGAGCAGCTGGTCGGCACTCGCTTCGTCGATCGTCCAAGGTGGCGGGAGCTGGCGACGACCTCGGGAGGGGGCGTGGCCGTGACTTCTGGGGAGTACCTCACTGCCTCGTGGGCGAGCGAGGACGGCGACACCAGGGTCGACGTGGAGGCCCGCATGGACGGCTCTGTGTGCCTGCACCTCGACGCCGGCCTCGATGACGTGCTGACGGCAATCCAAGAGATCGCCCTTGTCGACTTCGTCGAGGCGGGTGCTGCACCAGCCGACCTCCTTGAAGCCCTTGCCGAAGAGCTAGACGGCATCGTGTCCACAGACGGCCGCTGGGTCGATGACGGACTCCACAAGCCGATGGGCGCACTGTTCTTGGCCGCCCCGTTGCCCGGTGGCGTGCTGGTGGAAGTCGACCTGCTGCTAGTCGACGAGGACGCGGCCACCCTGCACGTCTCCAACGCCGCTCCCGCCGTGATCGCCAAAGTCATCGGCGCCGTCGTCGTGGAGCGGGATGATGGAGCCCCTGGAGACGACCTCTGATGGCGCCTGACACGAACCCCAAGCACGCCTGGGCCCTCCACAAGCGCCGTGAGGTCGCGTCCCTCCTCGAAGGCGACGAGTGGACCGAGTGGTCGAAGCTGACCGACCACGGCAAGGGCCGGCCCAACCTCACGCCGGCTGAGGAGGCTCGAGTCACCGAACTCGAGCGCAAGGCCTCGAAGGTCTACCGCAAGCTCTTGGCCGAGCCGGTGGTGTTCACCCCAGAGAACGACCTGGGCCTCTACGCCAAGCAGATCGGGCGGCGGATGTGGGAGCGCCTCGCTGGCCAGGACTACCGGGGCCACAGGGTGACCATTCGGCCGCCCCGGCCCGACGAGCGCCAGCACGGTTATCGCGTCGTCATGCTCGACATCTCTGGGGCCGCCCTCAACGGCACCCGCTGGGCTACCGACGCGCAGGCTGCCCTCGACCTGGCCAAAGCGAAGATCGACGCCGCTCTCGACGACAGCCAGCCCTGAACCCCAGCAGGCCGGTCCTGACCGCCCTCAGACGAGATGGGACAGCGCCCGACCGACGCTCCCGGGCCCAGGGTCAGCCGCCGTACCCACGAAGTGCGACCCGAACGCATACGGCACCACGTGACGCCACCCGCCGGGCTGAGTCATGCGTTCCAAGGCCCTCATGTGCCGCGAGGCCACCTGGACTGCCTCTTCGACGTCTGACCCCGGCTCGGCGTCACCTGAAGGCAACTCACCGAACTGGTGCGGCGAGAGCATGTGCGACCTGGCACCGGCACCCCCGGAGCCGATCTGGCGGTGAGCTGCCAGCCCCAGCGCCCCGACAGCCGACGCCGAGGCAGTGGAGCCGCCGCCCGTCGCCCTCATGCCAGACGAGGGCTGAGGCGGCCTAGGAGGCGCTCCCGCCGCCGCCACGGCGTCCGGCGACGGCGTGCGCAGGAAGCCCGCAGGCGGCTGCTGAGGCCCTACAGCCGGCCTCACAGAGCCCATGGCCGACGTGAGCCGCTCCTGGACGTGGGCGGGCAGCTGCTCGAAGCGGACAGGCACGCTCGCCCCCCTCCTGAGTGCTCCGAGCGCCCCGCACCACCTGCGGACTGGGCACTCGGTGCTGGCGCCTTGTTCCCGTTCCTGGTTACCACGCGGCGCGGCCGGCCGGGCGCCTACGATCCCTTCCGGGGAGCCGGGGCGCCGCCTCGTGTCGGACCCGGTGAGCCGCCAGTCAACCTCAGCGCTTCGAGCGGGAACCGATGGCTGGCGGCTCGCCTCCCCCGACCATCGGGAGCATCCTCGGTCGACTGTTGACTCTGAGCCCCGTTCTGGGGCGTGCGTGTGATGACCCCATCATGTCCGAACGTGGCAGCCGCCGGCTGCGACGAGGCCGTCGGCACCCTCGTGGTCAGCTTCCACACCGGCCGCACTCACCGCTTCCACACCGTCGCTTAGCCGTCGACCTACTGGTCGCTGCTACGGGCGCTCCTCACGGATGGTTACCTCGCTTCGCCGCCGAGGGCGGGTAGCTCTAGACGCTCACCGGCTGAGAACCTCTGCTGGGATGCGCTCCAGGGGGATGCGTTCCTGAGGGCGCCGGGGTACTGGCAGGCAGTGGTCGGGCAGCGGGTAGATGGACCGCCCGGTCGGCTGGGGCGCCGGCACGCAGCTAGCAAGTCAGGACGCCCGCTTCGAGCGCCGCGACCTCTCGTCAGCCAGGAACACGATCCCGTCGCCGACTTCCTCCCGGTGCTCGGCGAGGTTGATCCGCCTGCTGCCCGTCACCTCCCCCGGGCTGACCCCGACTGGGAGGGCCTTGGCTAGGCCGAGCATCTCCTTGCTGAGAGCGCCCTCACAGTCGTCCGGCATGTGGCAGAGGGCCTTGGCCAGCTTCCACCGCTGCTCGTACGTCGGCGGCCGGCGGTGCGGGGCGATCTCCTCGCACCACGCGTCGATGACGTCGTGGATGTCCTTCGAACCAACCATCGGAACCTCCCAGCGGGCCCAGGCAGCCCTGGCCTCGAAGAGCGCTGTCAGTCTCTCAGGTGTGAGATCGGTGACGGTGCGGATCGGGTGAGGGGCTCTCTTCAGCCAATTCCGGGCCTGTACCTCGAAGCGCATCAGGCCAGGCGGTGTTGTCTCTGACTTGCTGCGAACGTCGCCGACCTCGCCCTTGCCGCTCCACCTCGCGCCGTCGCGCTCGACCTCGAAGGCCTTGTCGTAGGCGAGAGCGTAACCAGAGGTCGCCCCGCCGAAGTACAGCGACCGAGGCGCCTTCCCGTGCCCGTAGAGCCTCCACTTGCCGTAGCGCACGAGCGAGTGGTGTCCGGAGAGGCCACGCAGCGATCGGGCGACATCTTCCACCCCGTAGACGTTGGACGCCACGTCGACACGAGACACCGTGGCGTCCCCAAGCGGTGGCAGCGGGACTCGCCGTTGCCTCGCCGAGGTCCAGACCTCTCGTGCGACCGCCAAAGCCAATTCGATCGGGCACAGTCCCCAGGAGGGGCCCTCAAGGAGCCGAGACGGGTTGAAGTCGAAGGTCACCCGATCTCCGCTGGGCAGCGAGGTCCACCGCTCTCGAATCTGCATCTCGCCGACCTCGTACACGGCCTCGGCGTGGCGGGACCACTCTCGGCCTTGCCCGTTCTCCACGAACCGGTGGCGAGCGGGTGGCAGGTAACCGCTCCCGGCCGGCAACGGGAAAGTCAGCCCTAGCCGGTCGATACCGAAGTCGCTCTGCTCTGGACGCAAGGACAGCGAACAGGAGCAGTCAGGGTCACCTTGTTGGGTGGCCACATCCGGACCACATTCTCCCCTGTTAGAGCCAACCTCTGCTCTGGGGACAGCTTCTGCCTTTTGGCGGCTCTTCTTGGGCCCAGTGGGCATCCGTCGCTCTCACGATACCTCTCGCCAATCTTCCACCGAGGCTCAGGCCCCTACTTGCGACTCAAGCCAGGCGTCGAGGTCGGCACGGCGGTAGAGCCGGCGGCGGCGGATGGAGACGGATGGAAGCCGTCCGGCTTGGGTCAGCTCATTGAGAGTGCTCAGGCCTATCCCCAGATAGGCGGCGGCGTCACTGCGGGTGAGGGTGCCCCTGGGGGCGGGTGTCTCTGTCATGGTCTCCTGCTTTCGACGGCGCTCGGCGGGGGGCTCTTGTGACATTTTCGTGGGCGCGTGAATCGCACATACGTTCG
>DASSZK010000350.1:0-3562 GCA_035702845.1 Acidimicrobiales bacterium | reverse complement strand
GCTCATCGGAGACCGCTCGGTTGAACCGGGTTACGCCATAGGGCCCGATGATGTTGTTGACGCAGCTCGAAGGCGAGGCGTTCGCACATCGAGCCGACCAGCCGGAGACCATGTAAAGGTGGTCGGGCTCGGACCACGAGCTGACTGGTTCGAACATGTGGTCGTCGAGCACGAAGTCGTGGGCGTAGGTCCAGTAGTTGGGGATCTCACGTTGGTCGTGGTAACCCATGACGTCCGGCTGGGCGGATGCTGCCAGGACGCAGGCAGGGTTCACCTGGTCGGCACAGCGGGGTGCCTCGCGCTGTTCCCGGATGAAGCCGTCCATCCTGCCCCGGTGGATGTCTGCCACTGCGTTCACATGCCCGTGCGGGGCGCCCCCGTTGATGTCCGCCGTGTCGTGATAGGGGGTCACGCAGTGGTTGGTGGCGGGGTCGGGCACACACACAGCGATCCGGCCTGACCGGCGCGGGTACCCGTCAGCACCCGGGTAGGTCCCGAAATAACTGTCGAAAGACCGGTTTTCTTGCATGATGATAATTACGTGGCGGATTTTGTGGATGCCTGCAGGCACCACGTATGTGCCGGCGCGCCCGCCGAGGGCCAGCTCCTGGGACGGGGCCGCACCGCTGAGCAGTGCTGGTAGTAGTACGGCGACGAGTAGGGCTGCCACGGCACGCCTGGGCAAGCCGGGCCCGAGCGCGGAGCGAAGGCAACGCTTAGCGCGGAGCCTGCGCGGTCGCGCGAGTTCAGCTCCAACGTGCATGATGGGACAGATGCTACGGGGGGATCGCACAGATGGGGCCGCGCCGCTCGACAGGCGGAGCTTCTTGCGTACCGCTGGGATCGTTTCGGCCATAGCGCCCCTCATGGGCATCCCTGGCGGCTTGCTCGCCGCCCCGGCCGAGGCGGCACCCGGCGGCCTCGACAGCACCGGTCGGGCCTTCGCCAGCAAAGATCCCTGGCCTGCGACGCCTGGCTACAACTTCGCCTTCATAGCCGATCGCACGGGGAGCTCGGTGCTGCTGCCGGCGCGTTCGGGCGCCAACGACGCCTCGGCCTTCCTCGGCAACACCGTCACCTGGACGGGCTCGGCGGAGGGGAACGTGGCCGAGATGGTGGCCGCGTTCGACGACGCCCTGGACAACGACGTCGACGGCATCGTCTGCGCCTTTTCCGGGTCGAGCGCCTTCAATGCTTTGACCGCCACAGCCTTGGCTGCCGGCACGCCCGTGATCGCTTTCAACTCGGGTGCTCGGGCCGGAACGGGCAACAACGCCCTCGCGTACATTGGCCAGGACCATCAAGGTGCAGGAGCGGCTTTGGCGCAGCGGGTACTCAGCGGCCGCGACGCCCCTGGACATGTGGTGGGCTTGCTGAGCACCGGCGCCTCGTGGGGCGAGCAACTCCGCTTTGCCGGGGCCGGCGCAGCTTTTCGCCGTAGCGGCGCCCGCGTGGACAAACTGATTGTGGGTGCGGGCACCACCACTTCGCCCGCTACCGGCGCCAGCACCAAAGCCCGCGACCAGATCTTCGCCTGGTGGCGCGAGCACCAGGCGACCAAGCCTTACTTCTTTGGCACGGGGTCGGCGACGAGCCGCGCCCTCGCCGGCGCGATGAAGGACACCGCCATGGTGGCGGAGGGCGCGAGGGGGGCGGGCTTCGATGTGGACGTAGCTGTCCTACAGGCCGTTGCCGCCGGGCGCATGGACTTCACTCTCGACCAGCAGGCGTACCTGCAGGGGTTCCTGCCCGTGCTCGCATTGTTCCTCTACAACATGACGGGAGGCCTGGTCCGACCGGCCAGCGTCGACACCGGCCAGCACCCCGTGACCTCGGCCAACGTGGGGCGGTACCTCCTGCACAGCGACAGTTGGGAGGGTACGAGCAGCCGGCCTTTGGTTATCACGCCCCCGCACCGGATCCGGCCGTGAGGCCCGAGCCTCGGCTGCCGCTCCGCTGAGGGCCTCTTAATAGGGCGCCTCAAGTTGGCCTCTTTGGGCACCACCGCCGCGTCGTAGCGAGCCGTGCGGGCTGGCATTAGCATGAACCCGTTCGTGCTTTCCAGCTACGGAGGCGACATGAGCTTTTTCAAGCGTGCTCACGACATCGTCCAGGCGAAGGCCAACCGCGCCCTGGACCATGTCGAGGATCCCAGCGAGATGCTGGACCTCAGCTATGACCAAATGTTGGAGCAGATAACCAAAGTGCGCGCTGCGCTGGTTCAGATCGCAGCTTCGCGTAAGCAGTTGGAGCTGCAGGAAGACCAGTTCGTCCACACCGCCGAGACGCTTGGCCAGCAGGCGGCGCGGGCCGTCCAGATGGGCCACGAGGACCTTGCTCGGGAAGCCCTGAGCCGCCGGGCAGTGGCCCAGCAGCAGGTGGACGCCCTCGAACCCCAGCACCAGCAGCTTTTGGAGCAGGAACGCAAGATGACGCAGACGCTCCAGGCGTTGCAGCTGCGGGTGAGCCAGTTCCGCACGCAGAAAGAGACGCTGAAGGCCCAGTACAGCGCGGCAAGGGCCAGCTCGGCTGTCAACGACCAGATCGCCGGCATCGCCGGTACCTTCACCGGCTCCAATGACGCGCTTGCTCGCGCCCAAGAGAAGATCGCTTCTGCGCAGGCGCATGCCGGGGCTTTGGACGAGCTCCTGCGTTCGGGCGTCTTGGAGGACGTGGGTGCCGACCACGGCGATGACATCGCCCGCCAGCTCAACGAGTTGAGCCGCACCTCGGAGGTTGAGGCGCAGCTGGCAGCCCTGAAAGCCCAGGCCGGGCTGCCAGGTGCCGCGGCTCCCGCCGCTCTCGGGCCCGCACCCGCGGCGACCGCCGCCGGGACTGATGGCAACGCCGGGGCCGGTGCCGGCTCCGGTGACGATGCCGGCGCCTCCACCGGCGCCTGAGGGCCAAACGGGTAGCCAACGTGGAGGATATTTTCTCATCGGGCGCCCCCGTCGACATGGAGATGGCCGCCGCGGCCCTCTTGTCCGACAACCGGGACGTGAAAACGATGCTGCGCCTGCTGGCCAAGACGCTTCAGAGCACATTAGGTGACCGGGTTGAGGTGACGTACCGCACGGCAGGCATATTGCGCCGCCCTACAGAGGACGTGAGGACGGTGATAGTGCACTTGGACAGTGACGACTATGTGGCCGACCTGGAAGGCGGCTCTGTCCGTTGCAGCGTCGGGCGTAGCTCGGGCGGTATACGGATACGCAACGACCAGCTTCCCGTGGAGCAGTGGCTGGCAAAGTTGCTCACTGCATTGAAAGAGCTCGCCACCCGTAACCAGAACGCGCGTGCCGCTCTGGAAAATGTCATTGTCGGAGGAGGACTGTGACCAACCTGCCATCGGATCTGCCCAAAGACGCCGGGGCCCGCCTCGCGGAGCTCGAACACGGCCTGTTCACCAGCGACCTTTCGGTGAACGAGTTCTTGTTGGTGAAACAGGTCGGTTTCCACCCTCTAGGGCTCGTCATGGGCAGCTCCATTTATCACATCGGCCTGCAAAAGCGCAGCTGGGGGTCGTCCCAGGAGCTGAGCACCCTGACCTCTGCCATGTACA
>DASSZK010000343.1:0-4027 GCA_035702845.1 Acidimicrobiales bacterium | reverse complement strand
GCCCTCGCTTCGAGTGCAATGTTGGTGAAACGGGCGTCCAGAGGAGTGCCATTCATAACAGAACGGTGGTTCTGCATGTACATCCCGGTGTAAAGGCAGGCCCGGCTGGGCCCACATGGCGCGGCATTAGCCCAGTGGTTGGCGAAAAGGACACCGTTGCGGGCTACTGCGTCCAGGTTTGGAGTGCGCACCAGCGGATGGCCCAGGGCAGACAGGCAGTCCCCCCTCCATTGGTCCACAGTGATGAACAAAACGTTACGTCGCATTGAATTTTCCCCTTCAAATCCCGGCAATGCTCATGGGGCCCTGTTGCTTGGCCTATGGTCGGGGCCCATGAAGGTCCGCCTCGCCTGTATCGACATGGCCGGGACCGTCGTGCGCGACGACGGCATGGTCATGGACGCATTCCGTTCCGCCATCTCCTATGCCGGCCTTTCCGGCGCCGAACTGGAGGTGGCGGTGTACTACGCGCACGAGACTATGGGATTGCCCAAGTTCGTCGTTTTCAAGCACATATTCGGTGATGAGGGCCGCACGGCGAGCGCTCTGGCATGCTTCGGTTCGCTCATCGCCGACGACATCAAAAAGGGCCGGGCGCAGGCTCTGCCTGGGGCGACTGAGACGCTGCAGGAGCTGAGCGGCGGAGGAGTGGGCATCTGCCTCACCACCGGGTTCAGCCCGGGTGTGCAAGGGCTTCTCATCGAGCATCTCGGCTGGGAAAAGCTGGTGGACCTCTCCCTGGCTCCCGGCCCCGATCTCCGCGGCCGGCCCTACCCGGACATGATCTGGAAGGCGGCCATCGAAACTGGGGTGGAGGACATACGCCAAGTTGCGGTGGCCGGGGACACTGCGAACGACTTGCGCAGCGGCTGGTCGGCGGGCGCCCAGGTCGTCGTCGGCGTGCTGACCGGCAGCCACGGACGTGAAGAGCTGGAGCAGGCGCCCCATAGCGACATCGTCGCCTCCATCGCCGACCTGCCCCGGGTACTCGACCAGGTTGCGGCGTAGTCCCATAAACCCGAAACTAAGCCGGCGTCTTTAACGGTGGGTTACCAGCAGATGTCGCTGCGGTGCACGGCCGGTTCTATTTGCGCGCCAACCTCAAGAAGCGGCGAAACCCCAGTTCTGTTCGTTGAAAGCGAGGTTGTCGACGTAGGGCCCGACAACGATGTTGAGGAGCTTGGGATTGGCCACAACGAGTTGTGGGACCGCAACGAGAGGGATGTCCGCCGCCCCGGACCACTGCAGCTGGTCGAGGCTATTGAACAGACCGGGTGAAGCCGCCGGCGTGGCCTGGGAGGCCTGGCCGAGCCGAGCTGCGATAGCCGGCAACTGAGTGCTCGTGGCAGTGGCCAGAGCAACCTGCTGCACGGCCATCTGCCATCCCGACCGGGCGGCCGGGGATCCCGGAAGGGTTGAAACCGTCACCGCGATACCCAACGAGGCACAAGCGGACTTGACCATGCCGGCCAGCTGCACCGCCTCGGAGTCAGAGGCGTCCGCCACCAGCGACAGGGACACGACCTGGCCGGAGGCTGACACCAGCCGCCCACCGACGAGGTGGTAGCCCGCGTCGGATAGCAGCGATTGGGCGCCGGCCGTGTCGCCCGTACCGAAGCTGGAGCCGTTGGCAATGTACCCGGGAGCGCCCGGGAGGAAGTAGCGGTTTTGCACGGGCGTAGCTGCCAACCCGTACGGCGACAGGACAGCACTTGCCATGGCCGAGCGGTCCAGGACCGTCTCGACGGCACGTCGAAGCACAGGATTGGCCACTCTAAACACCATGTCCTCGTACGTCGCCCCCTCGACCGGCTCCACCATCGGCCCGACCGCCGCCGACAGGGCGCTGTACGCGGCCTGGCTGGCTGGCAGCATAGCGATGTCGAGCTCGCCCTGGCTGAGTGCACCCACTTCCTGCGCCGGGCTCGAAGAAAAGTAATAGCTGATCGTGGCCAGGTTTGCCGGCGCCCCCCAGAAGAGGCTGTTGCGCACAAGCGTCAGCGAGTACCCCGGCTGGTAGCGCGAGACCATGTACGGCCCTCCCGACACCAGGTCCGCCACAGGATCTGTGAACCCGTGGTCAAACCCGACCGCGGCGCCTACGTGGGCGGGCACCAGGTAGGAGAAGAGCGTGCGCCAGCCAGGATAAGGCGAGGCGAAGGTGACTGTCACCCGGTACGGGTCCGCCGAACTACCCGACACCGACGTGATCAAGTGGTAGCCGGCGTCCGACCTCGGAGCGAACGGCGCGCCGCCGAGGTCCGAGTACTGGTGCCTGCCCGACTGCGCTTGCCAGTTGTAGCGGAAGTCCTGGTAGGTGATGGGCTGGCCATCAGACCAGACGGCCTTGGGGTTGATCTGGTACACGACGCTAAGTGGGGTTGGCTCCGTTACCGACGTCACAAGGGCGTAGTTCTGGACGAACCCCCCGGTGGTCGTGGCGTAGAACGGCGATGGCCACACCTGGGCGAGGACTTGCTCCAACGTCGCATAAGAAGCCGACGCACCTTGCGCATGGATGTCCCAGTTGGCGGGCGCCGGCCCCACCCCGTAGTTGGCCTGTGCCTCGCTGGCATAGGCCACATTGGCCGGCGGTGGCACTGTCGTAGTGGCTGCGGCCACCGCACTCGTTGCCGTGCCGCCCCCGTTGACGGCAGAGGTCGTCGTGGTACTGCTGGGCCCGCCGCCGCCCGGCCGGCCAGTGCCTCCAGTGCCTCGAGTAGTGCCGGTGCCTCGAGTAGTGCCGGTGCCCCCAGTGCCCCGAGTAGTGCCGGTGCCGCCAGTGCCAGTGGTGCTTGCGCCCGTCCTGGGGCTGGTAGTGGTGACCGACGTCGGGGCCGTTGTAGCCGTACTAGGCGCCATCGCGCTCGTGGTCGTTGTAGCTGCGTCCGTATTGGGTGGGGGCGGCGCCTTGGGCAGGTGGGCGCTGCAAGCCGCAGCCCCCGTGCCCACCAGCGCCAGAGCGCCCAGCCCGGCGAGGCAGTTACGCAACCTTTGGGCAGACCGCCACGGCACACCGGAGCCTGGCACACCGGAGCCTGGCGGGCGCCCAGCCATCAGGGGCCCGTCTATCGGGGCCCGGTTCATCGGGCTTCGGTTGGGAGGCCATGGCGCATCGCGGATGGCCGAGATTAGTGCGTCAGGCGTTCAGCGCCGGCTCGCTGCCAAACTCGCCGAGCGCCGGCTGGAGGGGGAAGTGGCAGGCCGCCCTGTGGCCCGGCCCGAAGGCGCGCAGAGCGGGCACCTCCTCGGCGCAGCGGGGCTGGGCAAACGGGCATCGAGTGCGGAACCGGCAACCGCTGGGTGGGTTCATGGGCGACGGCAGCTCACCCTTCATGGCCGCGCCCCGTTTGGCACGCGACTGTGCCGGGTCCGGCACGGGGACGGTGTCGATGAGCGCCTGCGTATAGGGGTGCGCGGCCGAGTGGTACACCCTTTCGGCCGGGCCCACCTCCACAAGCATGCCTAGGTACATGACGCCGATGGTGTCGGCCAGGTACTTGACGACAGCCAGGTCGTGGGAGATGACTATGTAGGTCAGGCCGTGGCGTGACTGGAGCGACTTCATCAGGTTGAGGATCTGCGCTTGCACTGAGACATCCAGCGCCGACACAGGCTCGTCCGCCACGATCAGCTTGGGTTGTAGGACCAGAGCCCGGGCGAGGCCGATGCGCTGGCGCTGACCCCCGGAGAACTCGTGGGGGTAAAGCTGGGCAGCCCGTTGAGCGAGGCCAACTTCGTTTAGGACTTCACCGACCCGCCGAGACTGCTCGCGCCGGTTCCCCTGCTTTTGGATCCGCAGCGGCTCGCCAACGATGTCGCCAACGCGCATACGGGGGTCAAGGGACGAGTACGGATCCTGGAACATCAGTTGCAGC
Source organism: Acidimicrobiales bacterium (assembly GCA_035702845.1). Classification (GTDB taxonomy): domain Bacteria; phylum Actinomycetota; class Acidimicrobiia; order Acidimicrobiales; family Palsa-688; genus JAJZMF01. Next base: position 149 of record DASSZK010000343.1, on the reverse strand, counting down.
TCTCGCCGGCGCTGGCGCAGTTCCCGGCCCTTCAGTTCGGCGAGGTTCTGCCCATGGAACACGACGGCACCCCCCGTCGGCTTTTCCAAGGCCGTGACCAACCGGCCAAGGGTCGTCTTGCCGCACCCCGATTCGCCCACCAAACCGAA
>DASSZK010000342.1:0-9455 GCA_035702845.1 Acidimicrobiales bacterium | reverse complement strand
CGAGAGGTAGGAGCCTACGAGATCGAGCCCCGAAGCGACCAGGCCCGACTGGAGCAGCCGCCCGGCAACCAGGTCCGGACCGAGCGCCATGACGCCGATGTCGGCCTTGTGACCGAACACGGCAAAGGTAACCACCTGCAGGCCCCGCTCCTCTGCGGCCTTGACGGCCGAAGTCAGCTCCTCTACGTCGATCGTGCGCCCACGCTGGGACGGCCCGGTACGGAAAAAAAGGTGTAAGACCGACCAGCCCTCAGCGGGCACCAAAGGCTCCACGTTCATCGCGCATCATGCTACTGCCGGCTCCGGGAACGCCTGACCGGGGCAGTAGGGGCCGCCTGGCGGCATCAGCTCCCGGCGACTTGTGCGCTCCCGCGGCGAGCATGGCGGCGTGTGCCGAGGGAGCGTTGCTGGCGACGGCTTTGCAGGCGGACCTGCAGGATCCGCACGGCGCCCACGCAGAAGACGATCAGGCCGCCCAGGACCACGGCGAGGAGCAGGTCGACGGCGAGCGGGACGCTCCAGTGCGCCCCGAAGAACGTGACGCGCACCCGCTGGAGGTTTTCGAGCAGGAACACGACAACGATCACCAGGAACACCAGGGCGGCGGCCACCGCCGTCCATGTTGCGCTGGTGCGGGTGTGGCCTCGCCCGTTAGCCGTAGAGGGTGTGCCGCTTGTCGTACTCGGCTCGAGCATGGCGCCAGGATCACCCGGGCCGACCTCTACCGTGGCCGGGACGCCCGGCCCCGCTCCCCCGGCGACGCCCGGAGCGCCTCCTCCGGTAGGCACCAGCGGTACGCCCAGGTCTTCGGGCCGCCCCTGCCCAGCGACGCCGGCTCCTTCACGAGCAGGGTCCGAGTACTGGGGTCCTGGGTTTGCCATACCTGGTATCTCCCCTTCACGCCCTCTGGCCAACCCGCTGGCGCCGCGGCCCGGCGATAACTAAAGAAGCGCCCCCTAAGGGGCGCTTCTTTCACGATGAGGTGGGCGGGGGACACCCACCTTGAAGGGGGGGACTAGAAGTCGTCCATGCCTCCACCGCCGCCGGCAGCCGCGGGTTGCTTGTCTTCGGGCTTGTCGACGATGACGGCCTCGGTGGTGAGGAACAGGCCCACGATCGAGGCGGCATTTTGCAGGGCGGAACGGGTGACCTTGACGGCGTCGATGACGCCGGCCTTGAACAGGTCCTCGTACACGCCGGTCGCAGCGTTGAGGCCCTCATGCAGCGGGAGGTTGCGGACCTTGTCCACGACCACGCCACCCTCGAGGCCGGCATTGACCGAGATCTGCTTCAGCGGCTCCTCGACGGCCCGGGCCACGATACGGGCGCCGACGGCCTCGTCACCCTCGAGCTTCTCGGCCCGGTCAAGGATGGCAGCCTGCGAACGCAGGAGGGCTACCCCGCCGCCGGGGACCACGCCCTCCTCGACTGCAGCCTTGGTGGTGGACACGGCGTCCTCGATGCGGTGCTTCTTTTCCTTGAGCTCGACCTCGGTGGCCGCGCCGACCTTGATGACGGCGACACCGCCGGCCAGCTTCGCCAGGCGCTCCTGCAGCTTCTCCCGGTCGTAGTCCGAGTCGGTGTTCTCGATCTCGGTCTTGATCTGGGCGATACGGCCCTTGATGTCGGAGTCGGCGCCGGCACCCTCGACGATGGTGGTCTCGTCCTTGGTGACGACGACCTTGCGCGCCTTGCCGAGCAGGTCCAGAGTGGCGTTCTCCAGCTTGAGGCCGACCTCTTCGGAGATGACCTGGCCACCGGTGAGGATGGCGATGTCTTGGAGCATGGCCTTGCGGCGCTCGCCGAAGCCGGGAGCCTTGACGGCCACGCTGCGGAAAGTGCCCCGGATCTTGTTCACGATCAGGGTGGCCAGAGCCTCGCCCTCGAGGTCCTCGGCGATGATGACGAGCGGGCGGCTGGCCTGCATGACCTTCTCCAGCAGCGGGAGCAGGTCCCGCACGGCTGAAATTTTGGACCCGAAGAGCAGGATGTAGGGGTCCTCCAGGACCGCCTCCATGCGCTCGGGGTCGGTCACGAAGTGGGCGGAGACGTAGCCCTTGTCAAAGCGCATACCTTCGACCAGCTCGAGGTCCATCCCGAAGGTCTGGGACTCCTCGACCGTCACTACACCGTCCTTGCCCACCTTGTCGATGGCCTCGGAGATGAGCTCGCCGATCTCGGGGTCAGCGGCGGAGATGCCGGCGACCTGGGCGATCTGGCCCTTGGTCTCTGTCTCGCGAGCCAGCTCCTTCAGGCTCCCTATGGCAGCCTCGACCGCGGCGTCGATGCCACGGCGTAGCGACATCGGGTTGGCACCGGCGGCCACGTTGCGCAGGCCCTCGCGGACCATGGCCCAGGCCAGCACGGTAGCGGTCGTAGTGCCGTCACCAGCGACGTCGTCGGTCTTCTTCGCCACTTCCTTGACCAGCTCGGCCCCGACCTTCTCATAGGGGTCCTCGAGGTCGATCTCCTTGGCGATGGAGACACCGTCGTTGGTGATCGTGGGGGCGCCCCACTTCTTCTCCAGCACGACATTGCGGCCCTTGGGCCCCAAGGTCACGCGGACAGCATCGGCCAGCTGGTTCATGCCCTTCTCGAGGGCCCGCCGGGCTTGTTCATCGAAAGCAATCAGCTTGGGCATCGGTCTTTACATCCCTCCATTGGGCTGACCGGTTCCCCGGTCCCGTTGCGTTAGCACTCACACACGTCGAGTGCTAACAGTACAGCGCAACGAGGGGGCCGCGCGCAAGCGGCGGGCGGTACGGAGCTGAAACTTTGCTTAGTAGGCCCGTGCCCAGTGAGAACTGTGCCCAGTGAGAAGCGTGGCCAGTGAGAAAGCGTGGCTAGTGAGAACCGCCGGCCACAGCGGGGACGACAGAGACGACGGCTCCTGCGGGGACGGGGGTGCCAAGGCCGTCCAGGAAGCGGATGTCTTCTTCGCCCATGAACACGTTGACGAAGCGGCGCAGGTTGCCCGAGTCGTCGAACAGGCGCTCGGCAAACCCCGGGTGGGCGCTGTCCAGCGCCTTCAACGCCTCACCCACGGTCGAGCCGTCCACCTCGACCTCTCCGGCGCCGCCGCTGAGCGACCTCAATTGGGTTGGGATCCGAACTTTGACGCTCATGGGCGCGTTGCTCCTATCTCCAGGGAAAGCCTCACTGGAACTCTGACACGTTTACAGCGCCTTGGAACGCTTCGAGGTTGGGGGCCACAGTCACGCTCGGCCCGCATTGAGGCGCCACGGCGTCCAGGGTCTTCAGCCCGTTGCCGGTGACGAATGCCACGACTCTCTCGTTGGGCTTGACCACCCCGGCCGCAGCCAGCTTGGCCAAGACAGCGATCGTTACGCCGCCGGCCGTCTCGGCAAAAATGCCCTCGGTGCGTGCAAGAAGGCGGATGCCCTCGATGATCTCGTCGTCGTTCACCGACTCCACCGCTCCCCCGCTGCGGCGTACCTCGTCCAGTGCGTAGGGACCGTCCGCCGGGTTGCCGATATTGAGCGATTTGGCGATCCCGGTCGGTTTGACAGGCTTCACGAACTCCGAACCGTCGCGGAAGGCGTCGGCGACAGGCGAACAGCCTGCCGACTGCGCACCGGACACGGTTACCGACGGCTCCTCGTCGAGCAGGCCGACCTTGTGGAGCTCCCGGAAGCCCTTGGCGATCTTGGTGAGCTGGCTGCCCGACGCAATCGGCACCACGACATGGTCGGGCGCCTTCCAACCCAGTTGTTCGGCGACTTCGAACGCCAGCGTCTTGGAACCCTCGGCGTAATAACTGCGCACGTTCACATTGACGAACGCCCACGTCGGGTACTCGCTCGCCAGCTCGGCGCACAGGCGGTTGACGTCGTCGTAGTTCCCCGTAACAGCGACCAGGCAGCCGCCGAAAACCGCCGTGGTGACTATCTTTTGGCGCTCCAGGTCCGCTGGTATGAAAACGACCGAACGCATCCCCGCGTGCGCGGCATGCGCCGCCACCGAATTGGCCAGGTTCCCCGTGGAGGCACACGCCGCCACTTTGAAACCGAGCTCGCGAGCACGGGTAAGGGCCACGGACACGACGCGGTCTTTGAACGAACCCGTCGGGTTGGTGGTGTCGTTTTTCACCCACAGGTCATGCAACCCGAGCTCGGCCCCAAGGCGCTCCGCACGCACCAGTGGAGTGAGGCCCGCACCCAGGTCCACCGCACCCTCAGGGCTGGCCGGCAGGAGATCGGCATAGCGCCAGATCGTCTTGGGCCCAGCGGCGATGCGCTCGCGGGACGTGGCGGCCCGGATGGCTTCGTAGTCGTAAACGACCTCTAACGGGCCGAAACACCATTCACAAACGTGCAATGCCTCGGCCGGGTAAGAGCGCGCGCACTCACGACAACGGAGCCCCTCTACGAACGGCACTGCGCCTCCTCATCGTCTCGGGCATTGGCACCTTGTGACCGTCGTAGCTACCGACGGTTCGCTGGTTGCCGCGGCGTCATAGGGCCCGTCCCTCGACCGCTCTGGATGATGTGAAGACCAGTGTACGGTCACAGCGGCCCTGCCGCCAACCGATATGGAGGCCCTGCCGCCCAACTGGCACGGCCCCACGGCCCCCTTAGTTCCCTGGTGGGAGCGCCCGCGCCAAGCCCGCGTTAGCGGTGATGGCACAGTGGTCAGGTGACGAGCCGGCCCGAGAGCGCCCGCTTCGAGGCAGGTTCCTTCGACGCCTACGAACTGGCGGCCCTCAAACGCGACATGGGGTTGGGGGTGAGCGTGTGCATCCCGGCGTGTAATGAGGCGGGCACCGTCGGCCAGGTCGCCGGGGCGGTCCAGGACAAGCTCGTAGACGCCGCGGGCCTCGTAGACGAGGTGCTGGTGGTGGACGACGGCTCAGCCGATGCCACCGCCGAGGTGGCCCAGGAGGCTGGCGCCCGGGTGCTCCGGCTCCCATCAACCCAAGGAAAGGGAGCGGCAATGCGCCGCGGCCTGGAGGAGACCAGCGGGGACATCGTGGTCTACTGCGACGCCGACCTGTACAGCTTCGACCCCCAGTTCGTCGTCGGGTTGGCAGGACCGCTGCTCACCCAGCCCGAGCTCGTCCTGGTGAAGGCGTCCTACGACCGGCCGCTCGGGACGCAACCGGGGGAGGGTGGCCGGGTCACCCAGCTGGTGGCAAGGCCGCTGCTCGCCATCTTGTTCCCCGGACTGGCGTGGGTGTCCCAACCCTTGGCCGGTGAGACGGCCGCCCGGCGCTCGGCGCTCCAACGAGTCGAGTTCGAGGCGGGCTACGGAGTGGAGACCGGGCTGCTCATCGACATTGCGCGGCTCTTTGGGACCGGCGCCATCGCCCAATGCCACCTCGGAGAGCGCCGCCACCGCAACCGGCCCCTTGCCGAGCTGGCGCCCCAGGCGGAGACGATCATGAGGGTGGCGCTTCGCCGAGCAGGTCTGTTACCAGCCGGCTGAGGCATTGAGCAGTCTCCGTCAACGCCCGCTCGCGGCCAAAGGCGCCTGTCAACGACACCCGCTGTTCGCCAAGGCGTTCGGGGTCGCCATCGCCGCACAGCACCCACACCGGCACGCCGGCCCCGGCAGCCAGGGCGCAAACTCCCCCTACGGCTTTGCCGGCGAAGCTCTGGTCATCCAGGTACCCCTCCCCGGTTATGACTAGGTCTGCGCCGGCCACCACCTCGGCCAATCCGAGCTGGTCCGCGACCACGTCGAACCCAGGCACGAGCTGGGCCCCCAGGGCCAGGAGGCCGCCGGCCAGGCCGCCCGCTGCACCCGCGCCAGGGACGGCGGAGACGTCGACACCGAAACGGTCTCGGTAGAGCTGGGCGAGACGATCGAGGCGGCGGCGAAGGAGCTCAACCTGGGAAGGGGTGGCGCCTTTTTGCCGGGCGAAAACAGTAGCCGCCTCGGCAAAGCGCGCCTGCACGTCACAAGCCACGACGATGCGCGGGCGAGGATCGCGCCGGGCGAGCACCTCCACCGCCCCCCAGCCTCCGTCGGTCGTTGCCGAACCACCCAGCCCTACCAGGATCTCGCTCGCCCCCTCCCGGGCAGCAAAGGCAACCAGCTCCCCCACTCCCTTCGTCGTCGCCCCCACCGGGTCGTTGGCCTGAGCGCCTCCAGCCAGAGCCAGCCCGACCACCTGCGCCGACTCCACCACGGCAAGCCGGGCGGAGGGAACGTGGGCCCAGGGCGCCCGGACACGCCGTCCTAGAGGCCCGGTCACCTCCACGTAACGGCGAGTGCCGGCCGACTCGAACGAATCGAGGAACCCCTCGCCGCCATCCGATACCGGCACACAAAGGCACTCCCAGCCTGCACGGGCAGCACCGGCGGCAATTGCCCTCGCCGCCTCGGGCGCGCTCAAGGTCCCTCGGAACTTGTCTGGAGCAGCGACGACCAAGGGCACGGCCCCATGATGGCGCCTGGCACGGTCGTCGGCCTGGCACGGTCGTCGGCCTGCACGCTGGCGGGACGACCCGGCGGGCGCGGGCCCAGCTAGTGCAGGCCGGCGGCCAACTGCTGGAGCAGACCAAGAACGCCGGGTGGGCCATCCACAACGACGTCCGCCCTCTCCAGCAGTGCCGGAGGGCTTTCCTGGCTCGCCGCCACCACGCGCAAGGTGGCCACGCCGCCGGACCTCAAGGGCTCCAGCGAGTCGAAGGCCGAGACGTCGCCGCTGTCGTCACCCAGGAACGCGACGGCTGCGAGCCCCTCGCTAAGCCGGCTCACGACGGACCCCTTGTCTGCGCCCACAGGCGGCAACAGCTCTACCGACATCCGCCCGGGCTTGGCTGACAGGCCCGTGCGGGCCGCCGCATCGCTTGCCCACGCCAGCGCCGGTCCCATTACCTCCGGCCGGCGGCGGGCATGCAGTACGAGGGACAGACCTTTGTGCTCGAGCTCTACCCCTGAGCCCAGCTCTACTTCGGCGCGGGCGGCAACAGCGTCGACAACGGGCGCCCACTTGGCCGCCTCGGCGTCTACCTGGCGCCGGCCGTCTCGCAGGGTCTCCATGCCGTAGATGCCCACGAGGTGCAGATTGGGGACTCTCCCTAGGTGCTTCTCAAGGAACGCAACTGGGCGCCCAGAAACCACCGCCACGCAGCGAAGCGACCCGGCGATGGCCGATAGGACGTCTCGCATCCCCTGTAGCGGCACGGCGTCGGCGGGCTCGTCCACGATGGCGGAAATGGTGCCATCGAAGTCGGTGAACAGTCCCCCCGAGTGCGGATCTCGCCACCAGGGGGCCCACAGGACGGCCGCATCCTCGGAGCCGGCACTGCCGCCGGCCGGCGGCATCCGCTCAGCCGGAGTACCCAGCGGGCACCTGGCTGGAGATGTCCTCGCCTATGACGACAATGACCACGGCCTGAGGCAGAAGCGCCGACGGGACCGCTGACTCGTCTGTGGCCGTCTCGGCGATGACGCCCGTGGCGGGCACCGACAGTGAAGCTGCGATAGCTGCCGCGTTGGGCTGGTACTTCGGAGCTGAATAAAGAACCTCCGAGGACTTGATATTGGAGGCTGTGGCGTCGTTCGGAGCGAGCGTGTCGTAACCGGCCGCCTGCAGCTTCTTCTGGAAGTACAGCGCCCCGTGGGCCGTAGTCCAACCGTTCAGGACGAGGACCTTGACGCTCGTCGGAGGCAGCGTCGTGGTGGTGGTCGTCGGCACGGTCGTCACGGTCGCAGGAGGGACGCTGGTGGTGGAGACCACATGGTGCGTCGTCGTGGGCTTCGTCGCCAAGGCAGCGTTCAGCCTTCCTCCCGCCCCACCTCGTGCAAGGACGGCAATCCCCACAGCCACAGCCACGACCACGATGGCAGCAGCGCGCCACGGCTGGACCGTGCGTACCAAAGGCCGCCCGCCCGCGGGTCGGCGAGGTCTCGCTGGACGCCTGGGGCCCTCCGTGGGGCCCGTCCCACCCGGCCCTGCTGCGAGAGGCTCGTTTTGTGGACCGGCCTCGTTTTCGGGCCCGGGGTCGTCCCCTGCTCCGGGCTCAGGGAACTCGTCCACACCGTCCCGGTCGCTCATCGCTGGCGCCGACGGTCGGCAGTTACGCCTCCCATTGCCGCCGCCCGGCGACGGCTGCGGTCCCGGCGGACACGAAGGACAACCAGTGCGTCGTAGTCCAAAGCTTCTGGAGTGGCAGCTACTTCACCCAGAAGCTGGTTGTAGCGGGACAGGGACAAGCCGAGGCGGGCACGCACAACGTCGGTCTTGCTCCGCCCGTCGAGCCACCAGGAGCGCTCTATGTCGAGCACCGTGCGGTCGCGTTCGCAAAGAACCATCCGGTCCACCCTGCCACCTGAGCCCGACGCGATCAAGGAACCTCGGCCACGCCGGGAAGGACTGGGCGAGGCCGGCCGAGATCGGGCATGCTTTAGGGGCGGGGTAGGCCCGCGCGCCCGGGTAGCTCAATGGTAGAGCACCTGCCTTGTAATCAGGCGATAGGAGTTCAATCCTCCTCCCGGGCTCCAAAACCCGTTTGGTCACCAGAAGTGGGCCCAATCGCAGGGTAGGTGCCACCTAGCTATCGTCGGCTCATGGTGAGGTGAGTGACACCACTCGGCGAGCTAACCGATTCGATATCGAAGCGGTCCTCGAGCCCTTCGAGGTCGTCCCAGATGCGCTCACCCCGGCCGAGGACGATGGGCACGAGCGCGATGTGCATGTAGTCGACCAGATCGGCGGCCAGGAACTGGCGCACTGTGGTTGGGCCCCCACCGATACGGACGTCGAGACAGCCTGCCGCCTCCTGAGCCATCCCGAGGACCTCCGACGCAGTGGCGTCGACGAAATGGAACGTCGTCCCTCCTTGCATCTGGATCGACGGCCTCGGATAGTGGGTGAGCACGTACACGGGCGTGTGGAACGGCGGGTTGTCGCCCCACCAGCCCCTCCACTCTTCATCCGTCCATGGCCCACGCTGGGGGCCGAACTTGTTCCGGCCCATAATTTCCGCCCCGATCCCTTGGTCCCAGAGGCGAGCGAAAGTATCGTCGACGCCGGTGCTGCCGGCTGGCTCGCCCGAGGTGACCTGCATGCTCTGAAAAGTCCTGGTAGGGAAGAACCACTCGTGGAGCCGGGTGCCGGCGTGCCCGAAGGGCGCTTCCTGGCTTTGGCCCTCCCCGGTGCCGAAACCGTCAAGCGAAACGGACAGGTTGTGGGCCCTGACGCGTGGCATTTGGGGTCCTCCTAATCGGTGAGGGCGGGATATGCAATCGTCTTGGACGCGCCACGGTGCTGCTCATTGGCCCACCCGACGGGTCCCCGGTCGTGAATGCTAGCCGTCGGGCGGCGCGTTCGACCGGGCCGGCGAGCGACGTCCAGTTAGTTGTTGTACTCGTTTTTGACCGTTCCGTTTTTGACCGTTCCGTTTTGGACCGCGCTGTTGACAGGGCACCTTCCTTCGGGGCGACCGCACGCGGCCAGGTCGCAAAGGCGGCATAGCCAGGGCTGC
>DASSZK010000294.1:0-6377 GCA_035702845.1 Acidimicrobiales bacterium | reverse complement strand
AGGACGTGGACTTGCTTGCCACCCGACTGCCAGGCCGCCCTCGCCGCGTCGACAACGGCCGCTTGCACGAGCCAGTCGCCCGGGCCGAGCACTGATACTGCCCCTCGGTTCGATAAAAGCTGCTCAGCGCTAGTTCGAACGCCGCTGGAGGCCCGCAGCTGGTCGAGCTCGACTGCGGTGACAGCCGGGGAAACCGCTCCGTGGCGCCTGGCGACGCCCGCATTCGCTATCACGTACGCGTCTTCGTCGAGCAGCCCTGCATCGGGTGGCTTGGCTGCCCCCCACTCCCTGGCGACGGCGTCGGCAGTGGCGGGGAGCATCCCGTCCGGGCAGGCTCTGGCCAGCGCTACCCACACATCGGCCTCTGACCACCTGCTGGTGCGCTCGGCTAGGAGCTGTCGGAGGTATACGGCGCTCGGTGGTGGCGGCGGTGTGAAGGCGGGCGACTCGGCGCGGTCCAGGCACGCCATTGCCTGAACGGAGCCGAGAGGCGAGGCCGGCATAGAGGGGCGTCCCCGGGGAGTACCGCCCCCCGGGCTCACGTCGGTGTCACGGCTGGGGTTGGGGCTGGCGTTGCGGCTGCGGCCCAGCGCCACTCTCGCTGCCCTGGTACCGGGCGAGCCCGAGCGCAAGCTCTCGGCTCTTACGGCCAAGGCCCTGCCCGTGGGCAGTTCCGAAAGCCCGAGCTCAGGGTCGACTATGTCGGCGGCACCGCCGGGGTGCACCCGCCACGAAAAATTCAAGCCTTCTTGGCGAAGGCGGGCTCGTAACGAAAGGTGGAAACATCCCGCCAGCGCGTCCGTCCACTCCCGTAAACGAGCGCCGGCAAGGCATCCCCAGCTGCCGTCGGGGAGCAGTGCCAAATTGGCGAGCGCTACGTGGCTGTGCAGGTGCGGCTCTCCTGCTGCATTGGTGCGGTGCTCGAAGGCGGCCGCCACTATCCCCCGAGCGCGAGTCTGCGCATTGCGGTAGCGAGCGTGGGCGGCACGGTCCTCGAGCAGCGCCATGGCATCATCGGTCGCCCGGCGAAAAGCTCCCACGAGCAGATCGGCCTTCTCGGTTGGCAGAGCGGCCGTTAGGACAGACACCGATTTGGGGGCGGCAAAGATCAGGTCCCAGCCTTGACGGCGCCGAGCCCCAGGGCGGGCGGTCAGGAAGTCCCCCTGCCGGCCCCGTGCCGTGCCGGGGGGCATGCGTCCCTCAAATGTGGCCGCTAAGGCAGGGCACCCAGTCCCCGGCTGGAACCCGCCCGCCAGTCCCAGCTCCTGACTGCCTTCGCCTATCCATCGGGCGTGGACCGCCTCGGCCGTCCAGTAGCGGACTTGCCCGGCCCCAGCGTGGTTGACGATGAGCATACATGAAAGTATACGAGATCTAGGACCGCCATGCCCGGAACGTTTCGAGCAAACCGGCGAGATCAGTAGGCCGGTTACGGATGGGGGGCGCGACGGTCCCGTGCTTACACCGTCGCGTCAGTGTGCGTGGCGTCAAGGCTGGGCGCGCTACGGTACCGGAGCTTGAACAAGCAACATGTCGCTCGGCACGGGCACGCTGACGGACACTCGGGGACGCGGGTTGGCCATGACACCCGGGGCGCAGCTACCTTGCCAGGCGGTTTACTATTTGGCCGACGCCTCTGAGAATACTGGCACGGGCCCGGACCACGCCTTTTGGGCCCAACCTTATGGTCCGGCGCGAGACGCAATAGGCGCTCTAAGCATAAATAGACGGCTGTACGGGGCTTACAAGGGCCATGGCCTGCGTCGTGTGCGGATAGTGGGGTCGGCACCGAAATCTTCGCGTCTCGCTGGCTTATCTCTTGGACATTGCAATTTTTCGGCCGCATCGTCCGGGTTCCCGGGCTAAGGTCATGATGCCTAAAACCAGGAGGCCCCCGATGGGACAGAAGCAGCTTGGTCGCATAGTCGCGGCTGGAATGCTGACGCTCGGTATGTGCACGACATGGGTACTTGCCACTGCTGCACCCGGGGCCGCCGAGTCACCGCCGACCTCATGTAGTGGTCAGCCAGGCAAGTACTACATTACGCCGCCGTCAGGGTGGGCCAACGAGTGCCAGATGGTCAACGACACCAACGTCACAGGCCAGGGCCTGGACCGGGAGACTTTCGTGATCGACCCCGGCGCGGGTAACTTCCTCAGCCGCGATGAGGTGCTGGCGAACGCTGGTATCTATGAGGCTCAGGGGTTTGGGCAACAGTTCCTCTGGTACGCGCCGATGACCCGAGTGACGCCCGACCCGAGTTCCAAGTGGTCGGCATGTCACGCATGGGCCCAGCGCATAGGGGGCGACGGGCTGGCGGCATGTACAGATGTAAACACGTCCCCACTCAAGACGATCGGCCAGGACCTCACGGTCGACGACACCCTCGACGTCATTTCTTACGGGTCCAACTGGATCGCCATGGCGTGCGGCAATTTCGCCCTTCCTGTCCAGTTGGCGCCGGGCAACACTTACGTGCCGGCCCCCGTACCGGTCATCCACGGGTTCAAGTTCAACGACGCCAACCGCGACGGCACACAAGACAACGGCGAGACTGGGGTCGGCGGCATTAAGTTCACCCTCACCCGTATCTCGAGTTTCGTGGGCCAGCCAGTTCAGCAGGTCGACGAGACAACCAGTGCTGCTGACGGGACGTTCAATTTCGATCTCGACAACAACGAGGGACCTGGGACCTATGTCGTGTCGGAGGTAGCGAACCCGAACTGGGTCCCGACTACTCCCGGATCCCAGACAGTTGTCGTCCCCGAGGGCGCAGGAGACGCCTCCTACCAGGTCACATTTGGCGACCGCCAGGAAATACCGCCGGTGGCTGATGCCGGCCCAGCCCAGGCGGTGGACCAGAGCAGCCCTCAGGGGGCACACGTGACCCTTGACGGTTCTGGCAGTTACAGCCCCACGGGCGACGCCCTGAGCTACACCTGGTCCGGCCCGTTTGGGACGGCGCAAGGCGTGAACCCCACCGTCATCATGCCACCGGGCACCAACCAGGTGACCCTGACGGTGAGCGACGGGGTGGACACGACTACAGCACCGCCCACCTGGGTGACAGTGTGGCCTCCGATCACGGCAAACGCTGTGCCAGTCTTGGCCGTAGAGGGCAGCGCCTTCTCAGGTACCGTGGCTACTTTTACAGATCCCGATCCCAGCGGCCAAGCAAGTGACTACGTAGCGACCGTGGACTGGGGTGATGGTAGCCCGCCGACAACGGGAGCTGTAACACAATTGGGAGGCGGTCTGTTCAGTGTGAAGGCCAGCCACACCTTCGCGGAGGAGGGCTCTTACACGGCGACCGTTACTATCGCCGATGACGACGTGGCGTACAATTCCGCAACGGTCGACTCCTCCGCAGAAGTCTCCGACGCCCCTCTCGTGGCGGGTGCTGCGGTTCCCGTTGTCGGGGTCGAGGGGAAGAGCGTCACCACCACGGTCGGCACCTTTCGCGATGCCAACGCAGGCGCCACCGTTACCGATTTCACCGCCATGGTGAACTGGGGTGACGGCACCCCTGCCAGTCCCGGCGTGGTAGCGCAGAGCCCGGATGGGACCTTCAGCGTGACCGGCACCCACACGTACGCCGAGGAAGGCATCTACACCCCATCGGTCCAAGTCGTCGACGACGGCGGGGCCAGTGCCGAGGTCATTACCAACGGCCTTGTTTCGGACGCTCAACTCACGGCGACCGGTGTGACCCTTAATTCGGTCAACCCGGTGGACGGTGTCCTCGCCACCTTCACGGATGCCAACCCGACGGCACCCTTGTCTGATTTCACGGCCACTATTGACTGGGGCGACGGCACCCCTGACACGGTGGGCCAAGTCAGCGGCCCCACAGGAGGCACCTTCTCGGTCTCGGGCAGCCACACCTACGCCACTCTCGGGCCCAAGACCATCACGGTGCACATAGTCGACGTTGGCGGGAGCACCGCGACAGCCTGCAGCCACGTGATCGTCTACGCGGTGAGCGGCTTTGTGATAGGTGATGAAAATGCCGCCGTCGGTACGCGCGTTACCTTCTGGGGGGCCCAGTGGTGGAAGCTCAATTCGCTAAGCGGAGGCCCGGCGCCCGCTGCTTTCAAAGGCTACGAGGATTCGCCGGGGCCCGTCGGCTCGTTGACCAACTGGAGCACGACGCCTGGCAACAGCGCTGGCCCTCCGGCAACCGTGCCTTCTTACATGTCGGTGATCGTGTCCAGTTCGATTGTGCAGGCGGGCACGACCATCAGTGGAGATGCGCCCCACATCGTCATAGTGCAAACCGATCCCGGTTACGCCTCCGACCCAGGGCACGCCGGTACGGGGACGGTGGTCGCTACCATACGGTAAGCCCTCAGGGCCGTACCCGTGGAGGGGGTATGGGTAACCGGCTACCCGTCTGGAATTGGGCGTTCCGGACCGGGCCTGGGACATCGGTCCGGGAGCAGCCATGCCTAGGACTACCTGGCGAGCCCTGTGCCTGGCACAGGGCTCCGTCTTCCCCTACAAGAGAACGCTGGGCGTGAGCCCCCGGTTCTACCGGCACCGAGCCGTCGAGCGCTACCTCAAGCGCGCCGGTGGAGGGGAGCTGGTTCGCAGCGCGCCTGAGGGTACGGGAGAGAGAACAGGCTTCGAGGCAAGAGCTTCTGAAAACCTGAACGAGCGGGAAGACCTTGCTCTCGCAGAGCCGGGCATCGACAATGGGCACATGACCGCGCTTGGCTCATACCTGCGTCGAAGTTTTGTCTCGGGGCGTCCCAGGGGCCCCAAGAACGTTTGCCGGCAGCGGGGTGCCTTGGGCACGCCAATCGGATGTGCGGCAGCGGGTAAGAGGCTGGCGTTGGTAGTCGCCCTCCTGGTCGCCGTCCTCGCCCCGCTCCCGGTCCAGGCAGCGGCCGCCGCCGGGCCCAGCACCACCAGGTCGAGCTACTTCAACGCCGTCAGCTGTGCGAGCGCGGCGGTCTGCGTAGCGGTCGGGGCGCTGGAGACTGACCATGACAATGCGACTGGTCAGGTAGTCGGCGGCTCCTTCCAGCCCATAGCGGTGCGGACTGCGGACTCAGGAAGGACATGGTCGCCGGTCCACCTGCCTGCCATCGATGCCGACCTGCGTGCGGTGTCGTGCTGGTCGCCCACTTCCTGCGTCGCTGTGGGAGGCACCCGTACCGTTTACAACGGGCGGTGGTACTCGGTCCGAGCGGTCGTGCTAAGGCTAGAGGGAACGTCCGGGTTTCAGGCGGGCCGTCTCCCGGAGGGAGCCCTGGCTCTCGACGGTGTGAGCTGCCCGCGCTTGGGTATTTGTGTCGCGGTAGGAGGCGCCCTCGCTCTGGGCACACTCCGGCTCCGCCCGGAGCTGTTGGTGTCGACCGACGGAGGTGCCGCTTGGCGCCGCCCGTCGTTGCCCGTCAGCAGGGGCCAGCTGGAGTCGGTCTCGTGTGCGTCTGTTTCGAGTTGCGTCGCCCTGGGTGCTACGTCCTATTCGGTGGGGGCGGCGGCAATGTCGGCCGCCCAGTCCAAGCCGGTCGGGCTGTGGACCTCGACGCCGGCCACCGGCTGGCATGTCTCTGCCATCGGGTCCGATCAGGGTGGCGGCCCGAGATCCGTGAGCTGCCAGTCGGCGCGGCACTGCGTGGCGGTCGGTGACAAGTTCGACTGGTGTTGGTGCGGGACCGGTACACCGGGCGAGTTCGGCTCTACTTGGGTGACGTCCGACGGTGGTGCAACCTGGTCCCAGGTCGTGCTACCCATCTTGGACGGTTACGTCGTGTGGTACGCGAACGCCGTCAGCTGCTGGGTGTCCGGGTGTGCGATGGGAGCCACGCTCAGCACGGTCAAGTCGGCCTCCGATTACTATGCCGGCATCCAGCGGTTGGGGGGTTCGGGGGCCCCGGCCGGAGCGTTGGCCACTTCGGCTGGAGGTTTGAGGCCCCAGTACGTGCTGGGCCTTTGGTGCCACTCCCCGAGAGCCTGCGTCGCGGTCGGCCAGGACTGGGCCCATCCGGCTCAGGCAGCCATCGAGACGGACCTGGGTGGGCACTGGACGACCACCTACAGCTACCAGCCTGCTGCCGCGCCGACCTACACCGAGGGTGCTGCGGTCGCTCAGCGTGTCAATGCCCTGACCCAGCGGTGGGGTAGCGGATGGGCCATCGCCAAGCTCGGGTCTTCGCTCTTTGCCGAGATACGCGCCGGGTCCCTCGTGCCCACTTTCGCGTTGGGCCTGGTCGACAACCTGTCTCCGGTCAGCGTGCTGGACCTCGTCTCCTACATCACCTACGGGGCGCGCCGAGGTCGGGCTCCGTTGTTGGACGTGTTTGTCACCGCGTACCGCACGGCCCGAGTCTCAGGTGCCGCAGGGGACGCCATCGCCATGGCTCACCGT
>DASSZK010000264.1:0-2249 GCA_035702845.1 Acidimicrobiales bacterium | reverse complement strand
TCAGCCCTTCTTGGTCTCCCAGAAGATGCGGTCGATCTCGGCGATCTGGCGGAGAAGGTCGTCGGCCACGGCTACATCCACGGAGTGCTTGGCTTCGCCTGCCGCCTTGGTGGCCTTCCAGAACAGCTCGTGCAGCTCGGGGTACTTCTCCAAGTGCACCGGCTTGAAATAGTCGGTCCACAAGACCCAAAGGTGGTGCTTGACCAGTTCGGCGCGCTGCTCCTTGATGAGCAGTGCCCGGCCGCGGAAAACCTCGTCGCTGGAGGCGGCGTACTTCTCCATGATGGCCTTGACCGAGTCGGCCTCCACTCGGGCCTGGACGGGGTCGTAGACGCCACACGGGAGGTCGCAGTGCGCGTAGGCGGCCGCCGAAGGCCTCACCCGGTCAGCCAGTTCCAGCATTCTTGCCAGCAAGGTCATGTAAAGAGGCTCCTTGGTACGTGCTCGGTTGTGCTAGGGGTTACGTCCCATGGGGGACGCGCAAGGCACACGCTATAGCGCCGGGGCGGGTAAGCGCCCAAACGAGGGCGCGGGCCATGCGCAGCGCCGGTTCGTTGCCGCAGTCCTGGGCTTGGCAGTCCTGGGCTTGGCAGTCCTGTGTGCCGGGCTGTTGCCCCCTCGGACGAGGCCCAGGCGGCTGACGGTGCACGGTCGCAGCATGGAGCCCTACCTGGCCGATGGCGACCGGCTCCTCGTGCTGCGCCCGCTCCGGGTGCGCACCGGCGATGTCGTCGCCGCCACAGACCCCCGCGAAGCAAACCGCATAGTCGTAAAGCGCGTTGAGCACATCCTGCCTGAGGGCGTTTACCTTTTAGGCGACAACCCTGCTCAGAGCACCGACAGCCGCCAGTTCGGCCCCGTGCCACACTCACATGTCCTCGGCCGCGCCGTTTACCGCTACTACCCGCGGCAGCGGGCCGGCTACCTCAGGCGGGGAGCAACCACTGCGCCAGGTACATCTCGCGCTTCTCGGCCCAGTCCTCAGAGGTGATGGCGTAGCGGACGTGGTCTTCCCAGACGCCGTTGATCTCCAGGTAGCGCACGGCCGTGCCCTCGTCGCGCAAGCCCAGCTTCTCGGCCACTCGCCGGCTCGGCTTGTTACGGGGGATGATCGACACCTGAAGCCGATGGAGCATCAGGTCCTCGAAGGCGAAACGGGCCAGCGCAACAAACGATTCGGGAATGTAACCGTTGCCAGCCATAGCTTCGTCGACCCAGTAGCCGACATAGGCGTTCTGGAACGGCCCCCTTTGCACGGACGAGATGTTGATCTCCCCGGCAAAGCGCTCCTCGATAAACACACCGAACCCATAGCCCGTGCCGAGCTCGCGCTCGCGCAGGCGCGCGCTGCAACGAGCGGCAAACGCTCGCTTGTCCACGGTAGGGTCAGGCTGGCCGGGGACGGGCCGGGGTTCCCACTTGACCAACCAGCTTTGCGCCCGTTGGCGGACCTCACGCCACGCCTCGAAGTCGTTAACAGTGAGCGGCCGCAAAAGGACGCGCCGGCCCCGCAGCTCAGGAAAAACCATCCCATGGCCCCACGTCATGGTGGCCGATGCTACCCGGGCGGCGGGCCGGCGACGAACCGCCGGCGCGCGGGCCGGCATCATCCCGGGCGAGCTCGTAAACCAAGCCATCGAGGATGTCGGCCTCCGACACCAAGCAGCGCTCCATGGCAAAGTGCTCCATCACGGCCGCCAACACCAGGGTGCCCCCCACAATGTACTGAGCGCGCTCCGCCTCGATGCCGGGAAGCCCGGCACGTTTGTGGGCCGGCACGGCACAGAATTCATCCAACGCACGGCGCACATCCGCTCGGGAGAGCCAGTAGTGGTGCACGACGTCGCGGCGGTACTCAGTCAGGCCCTGCACCCAACAGGCCAGGGCCGAAACCGTGCCCGCCAGGCCGACCAGGGACCTCGCTGAACGCAAGGCAGGGGCTCTGTTTTGCGCTCGGTCCAGCAAAGCTGTCAGCCAACGCTGGGCTGCTTCGATCTCTGCCGCGGAGGGTGGGTCCCCGTGGAAATGGCGCTCGGTGAGGCGTACGCAGCCGACATCCAAAGAGACAGCCTCGCCCGGGCCGGCACCGGCGGCGAGCTCTGTGGACCCGCCCCCGATGTCGACCATCAACCACGGGCCATCACCCGGGGGGAGGCCCGCAGAGGCACCGGTGTAGGAGAGGGCGGCTTCTGTTTCGCCCGGCAGCAGTTGTAGTGGGGCGCCCACGACGTCTGCCGCCGCGGCGCAAA
>DASSZK010000254.1:0-10216 GCA_035702845.1 Acidimicrobiales bacterium | reverse complement strand
ACGTCGACCCCGTGGCGGTGCAGAAGGTTTCCGAGGGCGTCATGCCCTTCGACGAACCTGGCGCCGAGCCCGTGCTCGAGAGGGCCCTGGCGGCGTCGCGCCTGAGCGTAAGTACGGACCCGACGGTCGTGTCCCGGGCCGAGCACATCATCGTGGTCGTGGGCACGCCGGTCGACGAGCACCTGAACCCCGACCCCAAGGTGGTGCCCGCCGCCGTGGCAGCGCTGGCGGACCACTTGCGCGAAGGACAGCTCATCGTGCTGCGCAGCACTGTCTACCCCGGTGTCACCGCCCAGGTGGAGAAGCTCGTCGGCGCTCTCGTTCCCGGCGTCGAGGTTGCCTTTTGCCCGGAGCGGATCGCCGAAGGCAAGGCGCTTACCGAACTGTTCGAGCTGCCCCAGATCGTTTCCGCCCGCGAGCAGGGAGCCACCCAGCGGGCGCGCAAGCTCTTCGAAGTCCTCACCTCCGAGACGGTCGAGATGGCACCTGAAGAGGCCGAGCTGGCCAAGTTGTTCACCAACACCTACCGCTACCTCAAGTTCGCTCTGGCCAACCAGCTCTATGTCATGGCCAACGACTTCGGCTTGGACTACGAGCGCATCCGCCAGGGCGTCACCTACAACTACCCGCGCGCTGCCGACCTTCCCGCTGCCGGGTTCGCTGCGGGGCCATGCCTGTTGAAGGACACGATGCAGCTGGCGGCCTTCACCAACAACAACTTCGTGCTCGGTCATGCAGCGATGATGGTCAACGAGGGCTTGCCCCTTTACCTGGTGGACCGCCTTGCTCGCCGCTATGACTTGGCGACGCTGCGGGTGGGTATCCTGGGGATGGCCTTCAAGGGGGAGAGCGACGACATCCGTTCAAGCCTCGCCTACAAGTTGAAGCGCATCCTTCGCTTCAAGGCAGCTTCGGTGCTGTGCTGCGACCCCTACGTCAAGGTCGACTCCGACCTGGTGCCCCAAGACGAAGTGATCGAGGGTTCGGATCTGCTGGTGATCGGCGCTCCGCACCGGCGTTACAAAGATCTCGTGACCGAAAAGCCCATCGTCGACATATGGGGCGTGCGCGGGCAGGGGACGAGGGTCTGAGCTCGAGCGGACGGTCTAGGAAATGAAACCCCGAGTCAGTGTCGTCGTCACCGCCAAAGACGAGGGCGAGCACATCATGGGTGCCTTGGCGCGCATCGCCGAAGCGGTAAAGGTGCCATGCGAAATCCTTGTCGTCTGCGACTCGACCGAGGACACGACGGTCCCCTGGGTCGAGAAGTACGCCAGCGAAGATCCCCGAACACGCTTCGTGCTCAACACCTACGGCCGGGGGCCCGCACGCGCTATCCGAGCTGGTTTTGACGCTGCTGCTGCCGATGTTGTCGTAGTCACGATGGCCGATGGTTGCGACGACCCCCAGCAGATCGACCAATTGACCCGCCTCGTGGAGCGCGGCGTCGTCGTCGCCTCGGCCAGTCGCTACTCGCGCGGTGGCCAGCAGGTGGGCGGGCCCTTGCTGAAGGGCCTTATGTCACGGGTGGCCGGTGCGTCGCTCCACGTGCTGGGCCGGGTGGGGACATGGGACCCGACAAACTCTTTCAAGGCCTACGACCGCAATTTTGTGCGCGAAGTCGGGATCCATTCCGACAAAGGTTTCGAGGTGGGGATCGAGCTGGTCGCCAAGGCGCGGCGCCTGCGCCGGCCGGTGGCCGAGATCCCGACGATCTGGTTGGACCGCACGTTCGGCGAGTCCAACTTCAAAGTGGCCAAGTGGTTGCCTGCGTACCTGCGTTGGTACCGTTTTGCGTTCGGCCCAAAGCTGACTCCCGAGAAGCTCGAGCAGCTGCTCGGACCGACAAGAGAGAGAAGTAACTGATGACGACTGTAGTTGTGAGCGGAAGTGCCGGCTTCATCGGCGGGTACGTGGTCGAAGAGCTGCTCAACAAGGGCTATGAGGTAGTTGGGATCGACAACTACTCCAAGTACGGCCCGGTAAAGAAGTCCTACGACTCGGACACCCGTTACCGCTTCGTGGAAGGGGACTGCCGTGACTCGGCGCTTTTGGAAGACCTCTTGAGCGAGGCCGACCATTTCATCGCCGGCGCCGCCCTCATCGGAGGGATCTCGTACTTCCACAGCTACGCGTACGACCTGCTGGCCAACAATGAGCGCATCATGGCGGCATCGTGCGACGCGGCGATCGCCGCACACCGCAAGGGCCGGCTGCGCAAGGTCACCTACATGAGCTCCTCCATGGTTTTCGAGTCCACCGACCACTGGCCGTCCGTGGAGGGCGACGAGCGTAGGGTGCCGCCCCCGTTGTCCTCGTACGGTTTCCAGAAGCTGGCCGTCGAGTACTTCGCGCACGCGGCCTGGGACCAGTACCAGTTGCCCTATACGATCGTTCGCCCCTTCAACTGTGTGGGTGTCGGCGAAGGGCGGGCGCTCGGCGAGGTAGAAGTGCTCTCTGGCAACGTGAAGCTGGCCATGAGCCATGTCGTGCCCGACCTCGTGCAAAAGGTCCTAAAAGGCCAGGATCCGTTGCACATCCTTGGGGATGGCAACCAGGTCCGCCACTACACCTACGGGGCGGACTTGGCCCGGGGCGTGGTGCTCGCCATGGAGAGCGAGGCGGCGACCAACGAGGACTTCAACCTTTCGACCGCCGAAAGCACTACAGTGCTCGATCTCGCCGAAGTCATCTGGCACAAGGTGAACGGCCCTGACGTGCCGTTCCGCTGGGTGAGTGACACCCCCTTCGAGCACGACGTGGCCAAGAGGGTGCCCTCGGTGCAAAAGGCCAAGGAAGTGCTCGGCTTCGAAGCCACCACGACTCTGGACCAGATGTTGGACGAGGTCATCCCCTGGGTGAAGAACGCCTTGGAGGAAGGCATCATCTAATCCGGGTACGGGTTTCCGATGTGGCACGGTCTTCGCCCACCGATTGTGAAGACCGTGTGATGGTCGTGCGGCGGCCATGTGAGGAGCGCCACCATTTCGTGGACATTTCGGTCAAGGAGGCGCCAAGCTCTCGTTCTCGCGGGCTAAGGTAACTCGGTGCGCGCTCCCACGCTCGCGGTGTATTTCCGTGGTGGCAGCTCACAACCAAGTTGCAGGGCGGAGAATTGCTGATGAGGTCGGGATTTTGGCCGTTACGGGAGCGCAGGTGGTGACCCGGAGGCGCCGGCGAGCATTGCTCGCCTGTGTGGCCGCCGTGGCCGGGTACCTGCAGGCGGCGGCGGTGGTCGCTCCGGCTGGAGCGGAGACGCCGGCTTTGCCGGCCGCGACTTCGACGTCCACTTCGTCGACCTCGACCTCGACCTCGACCTCGACCTCGACCTCGACCACGACCACGACGAGCCTGGCTGTGGCGTCGACGACATCGAGCTCGACGACGACGACGGTCCCGAGTGCTACTACACCTCCCGCTGCGGGCACTACGACATCGACCCCGGCGCCTGCAGTGACCCCCGTGACCACGCCCGCGTCCTACAAGCAAGGTTTCTGGCTTGTGAGAGCCAACGGTTCGGTGGCCCATTACGGGATCCACTACTTCGGAGACCTGTCCAAGGACCAGCTGCCCAAGCCCATCGTGGGTGCTGCCGGCACCGCCGACGGCGGGGGGTACTGGCTCGTTGCATCCAACGGTGGCGTGTACGACTTCGGCGACGCCTATTTCCACGGCAGCGCCGGTGGCCTGACGCTGCACCGGCCGATCGTGGCCATGGCGGCTACCCCCGACGGCGGCGGGTACTGGCTGGTGGCGTCGGACGGGGGGATTTTCGCATACGGGGACGCCCGGTTTTACGGCTCGACAGGCGGCAAGCACCTCAACAAGCCCATAGTCGGGATAGCTTCGTCGCCCGATGGCCATGGGTACTGGCTGGTGGCATCCGACGGGGGCATTTTCGCCTACGGCGACGCCCGGTTTTACGGGTCGACGGGCAACATCCACCTGAACAAGCCGATCGACGCCATCGCCCCGACTGCCGATGGCCATGGGTACTGGCTGGTGGCCTCGGACGGAGGGATATTTGCCTTCGGAGACGCCACGTTCCACGGCAGTGCCGGCCAGGCCAAGCTGACCGCCCCTGTGGTCGGCATAGCTCCCACGCACGATGGCCAGGGGTACTGGCTGGCCACACAGGCCGGTGCCGTCTACGCCTATGGCGATGCCACCTCGTTCCCTAACGCCGTCGCCAAGCCCAGCGCTCCCGCAGTGGTGGCCATTGTGCCGGCCGCTTACCCACTCGGTGGCACTCCTGCCACGACGACCACCTCACCGGCACGCAGTACGACCACCGTCCCACCCCGTGCGACGACTACGACCCTGCCCAGGGTGACCACGACGACCTTCCCGGGTACGAGCCCGTTCCACCCTTATGCCCCTAGGAGCAACGGCTACGACGTGTCCTGGCCCCAATGCCAGCCCAAGGGGTCGGCGTCTACCCAGTCGTTGCCCAATTCGCCGCCGTTTGCCGTCGTCGGGATCAACAATGGCTACATAAACGGCTTCAACAGCTGCCTGTCCGCCGAGGCGAGTTGGGCCGGGCCCAATGTGTCGGTTTACATAATCCTGCAACCGGCAGCGGGGGGGAGCCCCCCCGCCGAGATGACGGGGCCCGACGCCGGCTGCGCAAAGTCCAGCCCGGTGTGCAGGGGTTATGACTGGGGTTGGAACTACGCCAAGGACGACCTGGCCTTTGCTGCAGCAAAGGCCCTACATCCCCGCGTGTGGTGGCTGGACGTGGAGATCGGAGAGGGTTGGGTCACATCGGCCTCGGCGCGCACGGCGAACGCCGCCGTCGCCCAGGGAGCGTTGGACGCACTGAGCGCCGCTGGGGACAAAGCCGGGATATACGCCACCTGGTACCAGTGGGGACTGATCACCGGCGCTTACCTCCCGAAGTTGGCTCCGCCCATATGGGTGGCGGGAGCACAGACACTTAGCGGGGGCAGCTACAGTGCCCAGGCATATTGCGTCCGCGCCGAGCAGCCAGGCGACCCCCGTACCCTGGCGTCGACCAACCTCGGTTTCGCCGGTGGGACGCCGTGGCTGGTCCAGTACGGCTACGTCCCCGGAGCGCACCCAATAGATCCCGATTACGCCTGCGGGTAGCCAGCCCGTGAGGCGTCCTCGGCACACACCGCTTGCCGGGTGGCTGTCCGAGCTATTTCCCCCGGCCGCTCGCGGGACCGTCCCGGCGGTCAAAGTCGCCGGCGGCTACGGGCTGGGGTTCCTAGCTGCCACTCTCGTCGCCTACCTGCGCCAGAGCGGGCTGGCCCCGGCGCGGACTTTTTGGGCGGAGGACGGCGCCATCTTCTACGCGCAGGCGTGGGGCAAGAGCCTGCTCGGCGACCTTGTCACCTCGTACAACGGCTACGACCAGCTCGTGCCGCGTGTCGGCGGCGAGATGGCGCGCAGCGTAGCGGTGCCCGACGCGCCGGCCGTCATGGCGTGGGGCGGGGCTGCCCTGCTCGGGCTGCTGTGCTGCCTCGTGTACCACATGGCCCGTGGCCACATCGGCTCGCCGGCTGCTCGCCTCGTGCTGGCAGCTTCCATGCCTCTGTTGCCCATCGCCATCGTCGAGATGCTGGACAACTTCGTCAACGTCCCTTGGTGGATGTTCTTCGCCGCATTTTGGGCACTTCTGTGGCGCCCGCAGACGGCGTTAGGCCGGTGGGTGGCGGCCGCTCTATGCGCACTAGCGGCGGCGTCGGAGCCGCTGGTCGGTCTGCTGGCCCCGCTCGCCCTGGCCCGGGCCGTAGCGTTACGTTCCCCGCGACAAAACACTGCATCCATCGGCCTCCTCGCCGGTCTGGCGTTCCAGGGGGCCGTGGTCATCGGCGCTTTAGGGAAAAGGCCTTTCCATCCCAAGGGAAGTACGCAGCTGGTCCCGGATTTCCTCGAACGGGTCGGGCTCGGCTGGCTCAGCGGTCTACGAGGCACGGACTGGGTTGCCTCCGGCGGGCGCACCTTGGCCGTCGTCCTCGGGGCCTCCGCTCTATTAGTGGTGCTCGTACTCGGCCTTACTTGCGTTGAGCGCTCGGTCAGGGCCTTGACCGTCGCTGTTATTGTCCTTGCTCCGCTGTGCTTCTTCGTGCCTGTGTGGGTGCGAGGGGTTGGAGACGAGATGCAAGCGGGAGCGTCGGTTGGATTTTCGGGCCGGTATGCCGCCACCCCGATCCTTATGGTCATCGGACTGGCCCTGGCGATCGCCGCCAGTGCAGTGGCGCGCGGTGGGGTGCGGCGCCGCCGCGGTTCGCACGCCCGCTCGGCACCGTGGCGCGTAGGTGGTCTTCGGGGCGCGCAATGGGCACACCGGTTCGGCCTGTCAGGGGCGGTCCTGGCGTGCCTGCTGGCGCTAACCCCGGCCTGGGTTGTCGACTTCCGCGATGCCAACGCACGTTCGGCCGGGCCGGCGTGGAGCAGCGCGCTCAAGGTCGCGAGCGCCGAGTGCGCGAGGCGGCCGGCACGTGCCGTCGTGGGGGTGCCGATCGACCCTCCCGGGATGAGCGTGGTCATCCGGTGCGGCGATTTGGAGGCCGGGCCCCAAGGGCGAGGGGCCGCCGAGCGGGCCGCCAGCCTCTCGGTCGCTCGTTTGTTGGCAAGTGGGTAGTAGTAGTGCGGGCGAGAGGACTCGAACCTCCACCCCTCTCAGGACCAGGACCTAAACCTGGCGCGTCTGCCAGTTTCGCCACGCCCGCGTGGACCAAAGCATAGCGGCCGGTAGGCGGGCACGGCCGGCTCGAAACCAGGCTGCCGTGCCTGGACGCGGGCGCTTCGTCCTTCCGGCTCCGCGCCTCTCCCGTTTGGCAGTACCCTCCTAGCTATGTCATCGCTCCATCTTCCCGGCTTTGCACAGACCCAGGTCGGCCAGGCGCAGGCGACCTACGCCCAGGCTCAAGGCGGCGGTGCTGACCCCACGTTCGACATCTACCAGCGCCTCTTGCGTGAGCGCATCGTCTTCTTGGGGACCGAGGTGGACGATCGTTCGGCCAACCTGATCTGCGCCCAGCTCCTGTTGCTGGCGGCGGAGGACTCGACCCGCGATATCAGCCTGTACATCAACTCCCCTGGGGGTTCGGTCACCGCCGGCTTGGCCATTTACGACACCATGCAGTACGTCCCATGCGACGTCTCCACCGTGTGCATGGGCTTGGCTGCGTCCATGGGGCAGTTCCTGCTGTGCGCCGGTGCCCTGGGCAAGCGCTACGCGCTCCCGCACTCGCGGATCCTTATGCACCAGCCTTCGGGCCAGATGCAGGGCCAGGCGGCCGATATTGCCATCCAGGCGGAGCAGATCATCTACTTGAAGCGCATGATGGCTGAGCGCATCTCGTTCCACACCGGCCAGCCGGTGGAGCGCATCGAGCGCGACTCTGACCGGGACCGCTGGTTCACGGCAGAGGAAGCCAAGGACTACGGGTTCATTGACCAGGTCATAGCCCGGGCACGAGAGGTTGGCGAACCCGCCCTCAGCTGATCCGGGGGATTACTGCCTTTTGCGCTTTTCCCGCACCTGGCGAGCGGCTCGACCGGTCTTGCGCGCCCCTTGTTTCACCACCTGTGCCACGCCGCCCTGGCGGTAGTGGTGCGCCACCAAGTCGATCGCCCTTTGCGCGCGCGCCGCAGATAGCTCCAGTGCGCCCCGGGGCGTCGCCGGCTCGGGCTCGGTCAGGGCGGCTCTGAGCGGTTCTGCACCGCTCGGCCCGCGGCCATAGTCCAAGGCATGGCGGGGGGAGCGGCAAAAGTCGGCGAGCGGCGCCACAACCTTTGACCAGCGGAACGCCTCGGCCTTGCGCTGTACCCGCTGGCGGCACGCAGCCAGCTCCTCGGGGTCCTCCAAGAGCTCTAGCAAGGCGCTGGCAAGCGCCTCTGGATCCTGGGGAGCGACGGTGGCGCCGAGCCCTTTGTCCTCGACGAGGCGGGCAAAAGAGTCACCCTTGGTCGACACCATGGGCAGCCCCGTCCACAGGTAGTCAAGCGCCCGGGTCCGGAAGGAGAAGTCAGTCTCCGCGCTCTCAAAGTGCATGGTGACGCCAAGGGTCGCCTCCAGCAGGTAGTTTTGCCGTTCGCTGTAGCCGACCCATCCTTCGTTGAAAAAGACGTGCTTACCGGCGAGCCCGAGCTCGGTGGCGAGAGCCCGCGCATCGCCGGCCATCTTCATCTCCGGCACGTCGGGATTGGGGTGGCGAAGCCCCATGAAGAAGAGCCGGACAGAGGGGCGCCGGCCAGCGACCAACGCCACCGCCCGGATCAAAGTGAGCGGGTCGAACCAGTCGTACACCCCGCCCGCCCATATCAGCACGTCGTCGTCGCCACCTATCCCGGGGACGACGCCTCGCAGCGCCGGCCGCTCGTGGCGGGGAGGCTCGTCGGGGAGCCCGAACGGTACGACGTCTATGAGCCGGCGCAGTGTGGGATCCGGGTCGTAGGTCAGGGCGTTGGCGCGACCCAAGGCACAAAGCTGGCCTACGAACAGGTCTCTTTGGCGCTCGCTGGCACAGATGAAGAAGTCACCTCGGCGAAGCTGGGAATTGAGGACCTCTATCGACAGGCGCACGTGGTCGTCACGCGCTTGTCCGGAATGTCCCTTGGTGAGGGCCAGCGTCTCCAGGTGCAATGGGTCGTACACGTCGAAGACGATGACCTTGGAGGACTCCGCCAGCTGGGGGAAGTGGTGGGTGATGTACCCCTGGAGGACCATCACGTCGCACCATTCCTCTGCGGCGGCCAGCCCCTCGGCCCCCACTTGCCCCACCTCGAACCCTTCGCCGAGGACTTCGCAGTAGGCGGAAGTCGTCACGAGGCGCACCTCGCCATCGCCCCCTAACTGAGCGGCCAGTTGCTGGGCGAGATGCCAGGCTCGCATGGCCGGGCCGGCCATGGCGGGGCGTAGGACGTCGGCGGTCACGATCAGGATCCTGGGCACGGGCCCCATTCTGCCGGTAGGGTCGCTGGCCGTGGAGGCAGGAGCGGGGCAGCGACGCCGGCGGGTGACGGTCTTTACGACCGATCCAATCGGGCCGGCCATGCCCGGGCCGGCCATCCGCGCGTGGAACCTGGCTTACGTACTGGCCCAATACGTCGAAGTGGTACTCGCCAGCACGGTTGGTGTCGCAGGTTCTCATCCCAACGCCGAGCTTCGCCATGCCTACGGCCCTGACTTTTCGCGGTCCATCTCCGAGGCCGACGTGATCTACGCGCCCAGCGCACTGGTGTACATGTCAAGCGAACTGCGCGACTGCGCCAAGCCAGTGGCCGTGGATATCTACGACCCCTACCACCTGGAGAACCTGGAGCGTTCAGGCATCAGTGGTGCGGGAACCGATGATGCCGGCGCCGATGCTGCGGGCGCCGATGCTGCGGGCACGGGGGGCCCGGGGGGCCCGGGTATCGAAGAGCACGACGCCGTCGTCACCCGCTTGGCCGGGGTCATCAATGTAGCGTTGAGGAGGGGTGATTTTTTCACCTGCGCCAGCGAGCGCCAGCGGGATTTCTGGCTGGGCAGCCTCTCGGCCATGGGCCGGCTCAACCCGTACAACTACGCGCAAGACCCGTTGTTTTACAGGCTGGTTTCGCTGGTGCCCTTCGGGCTGCCCAGCCGGCCGCCGCAGCGCAAGGGCCGAGGCTTCAGGGGCACCCTGCCGGGCGTCGCCCACGACGACAAGGTGGTCCTTTGGGGCGGCGGCGTCTACGACTGGTTGGACCCCCTCGCTGTGGTCAGGGCCGTCGACAGGCTGAAGGAGCGCGAGCCAAGGTTGCGCCTGGTGTTCCTCGGGATGCAGCACCCGAACCGCGACATCCCCCGCATGGGCGTGGCGGGCGAGGTGGAACGGCTCTCGTCACATCTGGGCCTTACGGGCAGCCATGTGTTCTTCAACGCTGCCTGGGTGCCCTATGAGGAGCGCGCCGACTACCTGCTCGACGCCGATGTGGCCGTAAGCACGCACCTGGACCATATCGAGACGCGGTACTCGTTCCGTTCACGGGTGCTCGACTACCTATGGGCGTCGCTCCCGATGGTGCTGACTAGCGGGGACGTCCTCGCTGCTGAGGTCGCCAGCGCGGGCCTTGGCATGGCCGTGGCGGCCGGCGACGACGCGGCCTTGGAGGACGCCATCTGGCGCATGTTGGCTAAGCCGCCGGCCAAGTCCTTGTTCGCTCCGGTCGCAAGCCGGTACACATGGGACGCGGTGGCCCAGCCGTTGGTGAGGTACTG
>DASSZK010000214.1:0-8079 GCA_035702845.1 Acidimicrobiales bacterium | reverse complement strand
CGGCTCGGCGTGGACGCAGTGATCGTCCCGGTCGAGGACCAGAGCAGCGCCAACGACCCGGAACTGGCCGCCATGGTGGAGGGCGCCGGCGTCGTCTACCTCTCAGGCGGCAACCCGCACTTCCTGTCGCAGGTACTGCGGGGCAGTGCGGTCTGGGCGGCGATCGAGGAGGCATGGCGGGGCGGGGCGGCTCTGGCCGGGTGCAGCGCCGGGGCAATGGTGATGGCCTCGCGCATACCGTCGTTTACCAGAGGACAGGGAAGCGACGGGCTCGGGCTCCTGGCGCACCTGCGCGTCGTCCCCCATTTCGACCGCTTCCGGCGCCGCTGGCCCGGTGATGGCCTGGCGCACCTGGCCGGCGAGCCCGGGACCGTCCATGTCATTGGGATCGACGAGGACACGGCGATCGTGGGTGGCCCGCAGTCCTGGGAGGTGCAGGGGCGGGGGTCGGCGTGGACGGCCAGCGCCGACGGGCCCGTGCGCCATCCCGGCGGATCCCGTTTCCAAACCGCCTGATGGCGCAGCTCGCCCACCAAGAGCTGCTGCGAGCGGTCCGCCTCGTAGCCTCGGACGTGGACGGCACGCTCACCTCGTCCGGGACGATCGGCGGCGCCACTGTCAACGCATTGGAGAGCCTGGCCGGCGCCGGCATTGGGGTGCTGCTGGTAACCGGTCGTTCGGCGGGGTGGGCAGCGGCTTTGGCGGCTTACATGCCGGGGGTCGTCGGCGTCCTGGCGGAAAACGGCGCCGTGCTTTGCCAGCCCGGCCCCGACGTGGCACCGTTTGCTTTTGAAGGGCTCCCGCCGCCTGGCGCTCTGGCAGCGATGCACGCTGCTGTTGCCGATGTCCTCGGTACCTATCCCGGGGTCAACGCGGGGAACGACAACTTTTGCCGGCTTACCGACCGCACCGTAGCGGCGAGCCCCCAGATGAGCCCCACCCTCGTAGCCTCCATCGCGCAGCGCCACGGGCTGCGCCACACCTACAGCACCGTCCACCACCATTTGTCCTGGTCACGACTAGACAAACGCTCGGGCGTGCTACGTGCTCTCGAGTACCTCGGCACAGGGCTCGATCCCGCCAGCCAGGTAGTCACAATCGGCGACAGCGCCAACGACGCTCCGCTGTTTGCCGCCGGGACCTTCGCCCTGACGGTCGGTGTCGCCGAGGCCGGCGCGTTGCCGGTGGGCCCGCAGGTCATCACCGAAGCCGGCGGTGGTGCCGGCTTCGTCGAGCTCGCCCAGGCGCTGCTCGGCGCCTAAAGCGACTTCACGACTCGGGCCGGCGTGCCCACCGCCAGGCTGTCGGGCGGCAGGTCGCGGGTCACCACCGATCCGGCCCCCACCATGCACCGGTCCCCGATCGTGACGCCGGGCAGGACGATGGCCCCGGCGCCCAACCACACCTCAGCGCCGATCGTGACCGGCGCCGACATGGTCCTCCAAGGGGACTCCCCGGCGGCGACTTCGCTCTCGGAAGCTCGCCGGTCCGACGCCTTTACCGGGTGCATGGCCGTGACCAGCTGGCACGCCGGCCCCAGAAGGCAGTTGCGGCCTATCTTGACGGCGGCATCGTCGATGATCATGCAGTTCACGTTGATGAAGGTGGACTCGCCGATCGAGGTGTGGACGCCGTAGTCGACGTAAAAGGGCGGCTCGATGTGAACACCCGGCCCGACCTCGGCGAAAATTTCCCCGAGCAACCGCCAGCGGGCCTCTTCGTCACCAGGGTCGGTGGCACAGTACGCGGCGACGCGGCGGCGAGCGGCCACAGCCATGGCCCGGAGCTCTGCGTCGAGGCAGTTGTAGATCGCCCCGGCGAGCATCTTCTCGCGCTCGCTCACCGGGCTTGCGGGTCTAGTCGGTACCGGGTCAGTTGGCACCGAGGAGGTCGACGACGAAGACGAGGGTCTCGCCACCCTTGATCACACCTCCGGCCCCACGGCTTCCGTACCCGAGGTGGGCGGGGATCGTCAGGCGCCGGCGCCCCCCGACCTTCATGCCGGCGACACCCTGGTCCCATCCCTGTATGACCTGGCCGCCCCCCAGGCGGAACTCGAACGGCTCATTGCGGTCCCACGAGGAGTCGAACTCCTCGCCGTCCGACCAGGCGACCCCGACATAATGAACCGTCACGTGCTGGCCGGCGCGGGCTTCCTCGCCGCTGCCAACCGTGAGGTCCTCGATCACCAGGTCAGCCGGCGGGTTCCCGCCGGGAATAGTCACTTCGGGCTTGTCCACGACCGGAGCTTAGCGAGAGGCTGCCGTGGCCACCGGCTAACCTGGACCCGCCTGGCGCATGGAGGCGCGGGACTGCCGGCAAGCCGGCGGCAGCCATACGGGGACGTAGCTCAGTGGCTAGAGCACCTGCTTTGCACGCAGGGGGTCGTGGGTTCGAGTCCCATCGTCTCCACCGGCAAATCCCCTGGTCAGAGGCCTGCGACCTGAAGATCGGGCAGTCTCTTAGGGACCCCCGGTAGCCACCGGCGGTAGCGACGCTGGACGCCCATGGACGACTGGGCGCCATGCTGTGCCGAAAAAGGGGGTCAGTGGCGTAAGCCCCATGTCTGCTGCTAAAATAGGGACCATCATCAGCGGTACTTCTTGGCACGACCATGACCCTGCCCACGTCCGTGCCGACGGCTATCGCCGCCTTGACCATAGCCTCGGAGGGGCCGGGAGCCCCTTTTGGCCGGAGCTTACGGGCACCGCGGCATAGTAGCGAGCGCCGCCGTACCGCATCGAGCACGGGTAGCCGTACCACCCATAGGGCGCGCACCGCAACTTCAAGCGTTCCATAGTCGGAAGTTGAAGTCATACTGGCTGATCGGGTGCTGTTCTTGCCGGTCGGGCCTGAGGGTGCTCCTGAACAGATACTCGAAAAGTCCTTACCGCGCTGCGGGGTGCGCAATCGCGCTAACGCACGCTCCAGGATGCCAACGAAGCCAAACTAAAGGATGGTTCGCGCTCCGACCGCGTGGGACGACCGATCATGTCTGGCTACTTACTGCTTGCTCGCCGGGCAGGTCACTAGAGACACCGCAACCCAGCCCACAGCATAGAGCTGCCACCGACCCGGCGCGATCTGGACTCGGTCGAAGCTCTGGTGAGCCACTATTGCCCGGTCAACCTTGGGGTTTGGCCGCTGACCGGCCTGGACCAAGTACACGTCGCCGGGCGCGGTAAAGATATCACCCGCACCGCTGGCGATCAACCATAGGGACCGGCCTATGGTTACGGTGAACGGGGGCGACGGTACAGGCGTCTCCGCCGCGTCGTTCTCATCCTCTAGGACTTGCGCATCGAGAAGGTACTTCTGCTGGCTCTTCGGGCACACGGCGGCCCCGTGGCCAACGATGTTGCAGCCAGAAAGTGCCCCGGCTAAGACAACACACGTCATGGCCCCGCTGACAAGTCGGGGCCATACGTGCCTAGCTTGGCGGGCGGCAGGCTGAAAGCGTCGTGCCACGGGCCGTGACCGATATAGAACCACCGTACGCACCACAGCTCAAAGTAGCGCCGTGGCCAGCAAGCGAGATGCCTCCGATGGCCACAACTGGGTAATCGGCACTAAAGCCGCTGCCTGTAACGACCACCGCTCCTACGCCCGAATAAGTAGAAGCCACCTGCCGGCTGACGCCTCCCCCGACCGGTCGAGGCGCATGACATCCGGTACCTATGAGCGCGTGATCTACGGCCTGGAGAACTTGGCACCCGGCTTCATCGTCAACCATGTTTGTGGGCTCCAGGCGTGGGAGGAGCTCGTAGCTGATACACGGGCCGCTAAGCTGGCCATAATGCCTGTGGCCTCCAGCCCGGGCGCGAAGGCAGTCTCGAAGGGGAACCATCTACCGGGCTTATGCTCAGTGGCAGGCGGCACCGCCATCAGGATGGCGACCATACGTACGGGGTCGTCTCGGTTACGGCAACAAAACCGAGCTTTTCCAGGATCGGCCGGCTGTCCGCAGAGGCGTCGACCTGCAGGTAGCGGCACCCCCACCGCAGTGCCACCTGTGCTCTTTCGGCGACCAAGGCCCGGTAAATACCCTTTCCCCGCCACGCCGCGAGCGTCGACCCGCCCCAAAGGGCGGTGAACTCAGTGCCCTTTTTGTGCACCGCCCAACCAACCGAGACGACTTTGCCGCCGGCCTCAGCTACTAGCACGACTATTGCATTGCTGTCCCTGCGGAGCCTGGCGTTGAGGTCGTCCGCCAGCCAACCCCAGTCCTCACCCCAGACTTCCGACTCCATCGCCGAGATACGCGACATATCCGCAGGAGACCAAGCTTGGCGGATGCTCACACCGGCCGGCGGCGGCGCGGAAATGTTCGAAATCTCTTCGCACGTCCCGATCATCACCGTCTCGCGGCCCTCGGCGATGAAGCCGGCCCGCTCTAAGCGTTGGACGATGCCCGGCGGCAAGTCATGGGCGCGCGTCTTCCATTCGACCGGCTCGCCCCGGGCTCCGAAAAAGTCTTTCTGACGAACAATCAAGGCATCGAGCGCCTCGCCGTCTATGCCCAGGTCCCGGGGGGAGCTGATAAAACCCCGGTGCTGACCAACGACGCGGGTGATCGGGCCGTCCTGTTCAGCACGAGCGTCCTCTGGGAGGTTGGTGACCTCGGCCGGCCGCAGCTGCGCATCGTAGGCGTCAAGAAGCTGGGCCATCTGGGGCATGACGCATATTAACCGGCCGCGCCTGGTAGAGCCTCGGCTCTTGCCACGACGACCGGCCTGTCCCCGTTGCCCGTAGCGGGGCCGAGCGAGCCGGCGGGGATGGCCCTGTTCCTAATGTGAGATCAGCTCGGAGCGCGGATAGCTAGTCCAAGTGCCAGTTGGCTCCGCAATTTGGGATTATTATTGTTATTATCACTGCAGTACTACGAGGGCGCTGGACTTGTTCAGGGCGTACCCGGTGGTCTGGAGTCCGTCTCGGACTTGAACCTTTCTCTGCCTCCCTGCGCGGTCAAGTTGCGGGAAGTGGGCCGGGAAGCCCCCGGGATCGTCTCGTCTCGTCGCGCCGCACTTCCTGCGCCTTCGCGTACTCCAGGCCAGCGCAAGTCCAGGTGCCTGCGTGACTTCCCCCGACTTCCTCCGAGTTCCCGATGACTTCCTACCGCTCGATGGTGGTCAGCTCATCAGGCTGGACAGGTATTTCTCCCTGACTAGTGCAGGAAGTGGTACCGAAGGGCCACGGAAGAGCCCGTTGGCACGCCCCTACGTCCCGTCTGGTCTGCGGGCGAGCCAAACGCGCCCGTCAAAGCCGCCGCGCTCGGTCCGTTTGGAGACCCTGCGCGCTTCCACGGTCCCCCATTCGATGCTGTCAAGGGCGGCGAGAGCCATAAGGACTTCGGCGGCGTCCGCAAGCTCCTCCTCGACCCCCTCGAGAGTCCCCGCGGCCAACAGCTCGTCCACCTCTTCGACAAGCTTGGCCCGCAGGGCGCGACGGTAGGCCTCCTCGGAAAGCACCGAGGCCTCCGGGTTGCCCCCGGCGGCGCGGATCACCTCGGGGATGAGATCCCGGACGAGCTTCCCATCGCCTTGGCGGTCGGTCATGGCGATTACCTTGCCAGATAGGAGGTGGCCACGCTGCCCAATCGAGTCTCCCGGTCCGTCAACGGTCCTCGGCGACCCACCCCAGCGTGCCTCCTGAATGGCAGCTTCTCGGGGTGTTCCTGTTGACCCTGGTTGCCGTTGCCCTTCTGACGTCTATCCCGTCCCGGTTCGGTTCGCGGCGCTCTCCGGCACAGATCCTTCAGCCGGAGCCGCCGAGCTCGTGAGGTGGTGGGCTTCGGTGCCGGCAGATCCCGCCATGCTGGCCGAAAGCAGGATCTGCCCAGAACGATCATAACGATGGCCGGCTTATGACCAGTTCGCACCTTACAGTGGCATTAAATGTTCAGGCAAGGGTGCTTCGTCATCGAAATACGAGAAATAACAGAGCTTGGCGCCAGCACCGTTGCAGAGGTGCTGGCGCGCAGGGCCCGTAGGCAAAGGTTAGGTAAAGGATGACCTCCGCGACTATTTACGGCCTCATTCCCGACGATACGACCAATGGCATGTTCGTGCCGGGAAGGAGGTGATACCTATGAGCATCAACCCCATTGCGGCCTCCCTGCATTCCGGGGCGGCGGCCGCTCTCAGCGCTGCCCAGCCATCAGACGGTGACGGCGACCACGGAGTGGAACCGACCGGAGCGTCCGGTGCATCCCAGCCCTCCCTGCCGCCCGGGAGCACTGTTTCGACATACGCCTGACCCCAGGCCCGCTCGCGGGTGCCTCTGTGGCAATAGGGAGGTACCCGCAAGCGCAGAACAGACGTCGCTGTCAAAGACAGTTTAGAGCCGCCTGTTGGCAATTCCTCGTTTTTGATAACTCGAGTGGTCGAAAGCGCTCGGCACGGTGGTCGGCCCCCGTGCCAGGCCGTCTTGGAGCACCTCCGCTCCTTCCTGACTGGCGATCGAAGGATCGATCTGCCTCGGGGACGAGATCGAGAAGTTCATCGACAACATCGCTGCCCGGCGGCATTCCGTCCAGCCGCTTGAGGCGCCCAGGGCGGTCGCCCAGGGCACGCGCCTGTCCAGCGCTGCGGGGATCAAGGAGCTGGCAGCCGATCCTGACCGACTGCGGGCCCGTAGGA
Organism: Acidimicrobiales bacterium; assembly: GCA_035702845.1. GTDB lineage: Bacteria > Actinomycetota > Acidimicrobiia > Acidimicrobiales > Palsa-688 > JAJZMF01. The sequence goes on along the minus strand of DASSZK010000214.1, from coordinate 1,441 downwards.
AGGCTGCGCCCCTGCCCCTTGCACAAATATTCGGTCCCGAATATCATTGGAAGAGTGAGCTCGCCCAGGTCCAACCGCTCGAACCCTCTGGCCCTGGCTGTGCTGGTCTGCCTCCTCGAGGCGCCGATGCACCCGTACCAAATGGCTCAGACCCTGCGAAACCGCGCCAAGGAGCACAGCATCAGGCTCAATTACGGTTCGCTGTACGGGGTCGTCGAGAACCTGGAAAAGCGCAAACTGGTCCAGGCACGCGAGACCCTGCGCGAGGGGCGCCGGCCCGAGCGCACCATCTACGAGATAACCGAAGCGGGTGCCAGGGAGGCCCTGGACTGGCTGTCGGACATGATCTCCGTACCGGTCAAGGAATACCCGCAGCTGGTGGCGGCCTTATCGTTCGTCGTGGCCCTCCCGCCCTCCGAGGCCATGACGGCACTGCAGTGCCGTTACCAGGCGCTGCAGCTGCGGTTATTGCAGATGGCGGGGATGCGCAGGGCTGCTGCGGAGGCAGGGCTGCCGGACGTCTTCTCGCTGGAAAGCGAGCTCGAACAGGCTCTGGTGGACACCGAGCTCAAGTACGTGGGCGACCTTATCGATCGGATCGCCACAGGGTCGCTCGACGGTCTTCCCATGTGGCGCGCCTTCCACGAGGCGGACGACGAGACACTCAAGCGCCTTGCTGCCGAGGTGGCCCAAGGTCTGCCCTGGCCCGGGCCGGAGAGCAGGGAAAGGAGGACGCCGTTCACCGACCCTGATGCCTCGTCCGAGTGAGGCCACCGATGTCAAGCCATAAACAAAAGGGGCCGCGTGCTGGCACACGCAGCCCCTCGTACCACAGACACAAGGCCAGGAGGCCTTGCGCCGCAGCGGCATATCCACAGTAGGCGCTCCCGCCTGGCCATCGTCCGCTCTCATTGACGCCCAAGCACAAACAGGAGACCTACTTTGCCTCGACCATGCCTCATAGAGGCCCATAACCTCGTGAAAACTTTCGGTCGCACCAAGGCGCTCGACGGCCTTGACCTTGTCCTGCCCGCAGGTGAGGTGACCGCCTTCCTCGGGCCTAACGGTGCCGGGAAGACGACCTTTGTCCGGACTGTGGCGACTTTGCTCCGCCCTGACTCGGGAAGCCTCGTGGTACTCGGCCACGACGTGGTGAACGAGAGCAAGGCGGTTCGCCGCCTTATCGGCCTTGCGGGCCAGTCAGCCGCCGTCGAGCCGACCATGACAGGCCGCGAAAACCTCATAATGGTCGCGCGCCTTTACGGGCGGCCCAAGCGCCAGGCCGGGGAGGCGGCCGCTCGATGAACCTACCCCGGATGCGTTGTCACTCCCAAGAGGAAGGAGTAGACAGGTCCAATGCCTTCACAGAGGCGGTCGTACAGCCACGAGTTCAAGGACAGGGCTGTGCAGTATGTACTGCAGCAAGGCAAGAGCATCGGGA
>DASSZK010000200.1:0-8902 GCA_035702845.1 Acidimicrobiales bacterium | reverse complement strand
TCGATGACGGCTACAAAGGGTCTCAGGCCAGAACTCCCTTTGTGGACGGGACCCCGCCGCCCTCCACCCGCACGGCGTCACGCAGCGCCCGGGCGACACCTTTGAAGCTGGCCTCCAAAATGTGGTGCGTGTTGCGGCCGCTGCGCATCCGTAGGTGCAGGGTTATGGCCGCAGCAGTAACGAACGCTCGCCAAAACTCCTCTGCTAATTGCGGGTCGAAGGGCGGGTCGCCAAGGGGGAACGCCTCGGCCCCCGATCCGGGCCCTACCTCGTACACAAGGAAAGGGCGGCCCGACAGGTCGAGGGCCACCTCGATCAGCGCCTCGTCCAAGGGCACGGAGATAGAACTGAAACGACGGACTCCCGCCCTGTCGCCCAGTGCTTCACGCAGCGCCTCGCCCATCACGATCCCCACGTCTTCTACCGTGTGGTGCGCGTCCACGCTGAGGTCTCCCTCCGCCCGCACCATCAAGTCGAGGCCGCCATGGCGGCCGAGCTGGCTCAACATGTGGTCGAAGAACGGGATCCCAGTCGACACATCGGCTGCCCCGCTGCCGTCCACACAGACATCGATGTGAATGGACGTCTCTTTGGTCTGCCTTTTCTTTACTGAGTGGCGTGCGTTCAACTGAGGACCTCCGTGACGGCTGCAAGGAAACGAGAATTTTCTTCCGGGGCCCCCACCGTGGTCCTCAGGTAGCCGGCCAAGCCAGGCGCGCTGGAAATGTCCCTAACCAGCACCGAGCGCCCCACGAGCTCTTGCCAGACTTGCGACGCCCCCTTTTTGCGAGGGCGCCACAGGACAAAGTTGGCCTCAGAGGGCCAAACGTCAACGTCCAGGCGGGAAAGTTCGTCCACGAGGCGCTGCCTCTCCGAGACGATGGCGCTCACGTGAGCTTCCATATGGGCAGAAAACTGCAGAGCCAAGCGCCCTGCCGCCTGCTTGAGCGAGTCGAGATGGTAAGGCAGGGCCACTCGGCCGAGCACCTCCACGACCGGGCTCGGCGCCACCGTGTAACCGAGGCGCAGGCCGGCCATCCCCCACGTCTTGGAGTAGGTGCGAACGACGGCCAAAGCCACGTCGTCGGCCACCAGGTCAATGGCGGACCAGGAGGCGAACTGGCCATAAGCCTCGTCCACAACCACCAAGGCCTCACCGGCGGCGGCGTCCAGGATCTCGAGGACGGTCTCGCGCTTTTCCGGTGTACCGGTGGGGTTGTTGGGCGAGCAAAGCATGACCATAGCCGGGCGCTCCTTGCGGACGAGCTCTACCGCGACAGTTGCGTCCACGCTGAAGTCGCCGGCCCGGGGCGCCTGGACGACCTCGGTACCAGTCAGATGGGCGATATGCGAATGCAGGGCATAGGTCGGTTCGAAGATCAGAACTTTGCGGCCCGGCCCCCCGTAGGCGAGGTAAATACACTGCAGCACCTCGTTGGAACCGTTGGCAGCAAAAACCTGCGCCGCCCCTACCCCGTGCCATTGCGCCAGAGCACCGCGCAGCCGCGTTGCCTCCCTGTCGGGGTAGCGGTTGAGCGCGATATCACCGAGCTCGCCGGCCAGAGCCTCGTACCACTCCGGTGGGGGCGGGTAAGGCGACTCGTTCGTATTGAGGCGCACCTCCACGTCGACCTGGGGCGAGTGGTAACCCTCACGTAGCCCCAGCTCTGCGCTCGGTTGTGGGAGGCCCGTCATGAGCCGGTTCGTTCCTGGTCCTCCGCTCGCATGACAACCGAGCCGGCGTGCGCCGCCAGGCCTTCCGCGCGGGCGATGGCGGCCACGTGGGGGGCGACGCGCGCCAGGGCAGCGCCGTCAAGCTCGATCACGTGGACCCGCTTCATAAAGTCATGCGTGCCAAGCGCGCTCGAAAAACGGGCGCTGCGGGCCGTGGGCAGCACATGGCTCGGGCCGGCCAGGTAATCACCGACGCTGGCAGGGGCCCAAGCCCCGCAAAAAACTGCTCCTGCGTTACGCACCAAACCGACCAGCTCCTCAGGGGCGGCGGTGATGAGCTCGAGGTGCTCGGGGGCGACGACGTTGCAAACGTCCATAGCCCGATGCGCGTCCTCCACGATCACAGACCATCCGCCCTGTTCCAGGGTGGCCGTAACCTCGGCGCGTCGGGGCGAGCTGGCCACGATCTGGTCGACTTCCTTCTCCACCGCGGCGGCCACTTCCTCGGACCAGCAAACCAACCAGGCAAGGCCATCAGGCCCGTGCTCGGCTTGGACCACAAGGTCCAATGCGGCGTAGACGGCCGGGGCGCTCCCGTCGGCCACGACCACGACCTCCGATGGCCCGGCGAAAGCCGACGGCACGCCGACGGCGCCCTCCTCGGCGACGAGCCGCTGTGCGGTGGCCACGTAGAGGTTGCCGGGACCGACGATGACATCGACCGGCCGCACGCTTTGCGTCCCGTAGGCCATCGCAGCAATGGCCTGGGCGCCTCCGACGGCGTACACCTCGTCCACCCCGGCGATGGCCGCAGCGGCAAGCACCGCCGGCGACACGCGCCCATCAGGGCCGGGCGGCGAGCAGACCACTACTTCCTCCACCCCGGCCACGCGGGCGATGACGGCCGTCATCAACACGCTCGATGCCAGCGGCGCGCGCCCGCCCGGGGCGTAGCAGCCAGCACGACGAACCGGGACCATGATCTCCCGGTTGACCACACCGTCGCTGTTCTTGTGCTCGAAACCACGATGCGCACCACGCTCAGCCCGGTGGAACTCCGTAATGGCCCGGGCCGCTTCTTGCAGGGCCGATTTCAGCTCGGCATCGATGCTCTCGAGCGCGGCGGCTACGTCCTTTTCTTGCACCCGCAGCGAAGAAGGCTGGACCCCGTCAAAACGCCGGGTCAGCTCGGCCACCGCCGAATCGCCGCCGGCCTTGACCGCGGCCAGGATGTCGCGCACGCTTTGCACCGGGCCGTGACCAGCGAGCTTCGGAGCAGGCAGGTGGCTGTCCAAGGGCCCTTCGACCCCGCGCAGGTCAAGGCGGGTAAGCAAGCGTGACATGGCATCAATCCTAGTCAGGGCCACGACCAGGGCAGATCTAAATAGCGAGGCAAGGCTTGGGCGTGTTGTGGCGAGGCGAAGAAAGCCGCTCTGGGGTACCTCACAAGCCCGCTCTGGCATGCTGGCGTGATGGTCGCACCCGCTGAGCTCATCGCCGTCTCCAGCACTTTGCAGGAACTCACGGAGCGCCTGGGCCGGATCATCGCCGAGCTGAGCCAGCCCGAGCAGGAACGCTACGGCACCGACCTGATGGAGGTAGAGCGCACTCTCGGTGTCGCCTCCAGGCGCCTGGTGCGCTTGGTGGCAAGCTGAAGCGTTTGTCAGCTAGTAGCTACTAGCGGGCTCGTCGCACAGAGCCGGCGTCAGCCGCCAGAGCTCCGGGCACTGCCTTCTGGCCTGCCACGGAGCGGGGCTTGTTGACAGCGGCGCTGGCGGGAGCGGTCACCAACGGCATGGCCGCCGAGGGGCAGAAGTCCGCGAGCAGGCAGTCCCCGCAGCGTGGGCGACGAGCTATGCACACTCGCCGACCGTGCAGGATCAGGCGCAGGCTCATGGCCCCCCACTCGGCACGGGGCAGCGCCGCGCACAGGTCGGCCTCTATCTTCTCCGGGTCGGTGTTGGCGCTGAGCCCCAGGAGCCGGCTTAGCCGTGTCACGTGGGTGTCCACGGGGAGACCAGGCAGACCGAAGGCGACACTGCGCAGCACGTTCCCCGTCTTTCGCCCGACGCCTGGCAGGGTTATGAGGTCATCGAGCGCCGTGGGCACCTCGCCGCCGAACCGGTCCGTCACCGCGGCCGCCAGGGCGATGATGTTGCGGGACTTGACCCTGAAAAACCCGGTCGGGTGGATGATGGCTTCCACTGCACCGGGATCGGCCACCGCCAGGTCTTCGGGCAGGGGGTATTCGGCGAAAAGCTTGGGGGTGACCGAGTTGACCCTCTCGTCGGTCGTCTGCGCCGAGAGGACCGTGGCTACCAGAAGTTCCCAGGGGCTGGCGAAATCCAGTTCGCATAGGTCTGCCGCGCTGCCCAGGTACTCGACAGCCAGGCGCTGCGCCGCCAGCTTGGCACGGCCCGCCGGGGTACGCGGCCGGTTCGTAGCTCGAGCTGCGATGGGCACGAGGGCCAGGCTATCGACGCACGGATGAGGACCTCAGGTCGGCGGGGCCCCGCTCTCAGCTTTTGAACCGAACCTGCCGAAAGCTTTGACGTGAGAGCGGCCACCCCTGTCCTGTGCGCCGGCGTGTTGGCTGCTCCCTGGGCCCGGACAGGGAACACCACCCGGTCGGGCTACGCGTTTTTGCGCGCTGCCAGGGCGGCTGGTTTGGTGAACACTCCCCTCGCTCATGCCGCGCAGTTCGCAGTACTTGCCCTGCCGGTGCTGGCGGGCGCCAGCATCGCCATGGCCGTGCTTGGCGCCCGCCGTCTCGGCGCCCTGACATGTGCCCTCTCCGGGATCTTCACGGCGGGTTGCGCGCTCTGCGCTCTCACCGTCTTCGGCCCCCGCCTACCTTTCGGGCCCTGGGCGGCACTCGCCTTGGGCATCGCCACCATGGCCAGCGCCGCCGGCTGTGCCATAGAAGGGAACAGACACCATGTCCGCAGACGAACGACCCGGGCCCTGGTCCCAACAACCTCCCGGTAGCGGGGGCGGCCAGCCCGCCGGGCCCTACGGGCCTGGCTCTTACGGGCCTAGCTCTTACGGGCCTAGCTCTTACGGGCCTAGCTCTCAGGGGCCGGGCGGCTACGGGCCGCGCTCTGGCTCGGGCGGTGCCCGGGGTTGGCAGGACCTGCCGCCAACCTGGGGCCAGCAACCTCCGGCCGGCGTACCTTACGGGCCCGGCGCCGGAGCGCAAGGGACAAGCGACGCCACGGGCCAGCCGGCGTGGGGGACCCCCGGTGGCTACCACCAGGTCCCGCCTGCGCCCTTGGGCGATTTACTGGTGGCCGGTTCGCCCAGACGGGCACGGCGAAAGGGCCGGGCCCTTGGCGCTGTGGCGTTGGCAGTAGTGCTTATCGGCGGGGGTGCCGAGGCGTCCATGGTCTTGGCAGGTAGTGGAGGCGGTGGAGCAGCGACGCCGGAGGCGGCGGTTCAAGACCTGCTCAGCGCTGTGCAAAACAGCGACGTCATCGGCGTGATGGACGACCTTGCTCCGGGAGAGCGGGCCGCTTTGGCGCCGGGCGTAGAGGACATCTTCGGCCAATTGAAGCGGATCGGTGTGTTTTCTTCCGGGGCCGACCTGCACGACATAACCGGGCTCTCGGCCAACTTCTCTGGCTATAAATTGTCCACGCAGCAACTGAGCCCCGCCGTGGCAGCCGTAACGATAAGCGGAGGCACGGCGGCCGGTACTTTGGACCCCAACAGCATCCCCCTCGGCTCTTACTTCAAGAGCCTCGCCATTGCCGCCACTACCGGCCAGGTACAGCGCGGTACCAGTCTTGATCCGGGCAGCGGGATCATAGGCACGACACAGGTTGACGGAAAGTGGTACGTGAGCATCGGTTATACCACGGCATTGGACTGGCTCCAATCGCTGGGCAAGCCGTTGGCACCGCCCGCCGGTGCGCTTACCCCGGCTGGGGCCAGCACACCACAGGGCGCGGTGCAACAGCTGGTCTCCTCTATGGCGAACATGAACTTGCGTAGCCTCATCGCCGACCTGGACCCGGGAGAGCTGGCCGCACTCGACGCGTATGCACCGCTGTTTATCGACCAGGCGCAGTCGGCGATCGACACCGTTAAGTCGCAGGTCTCAATCACGTTCACAATGCCCTCCATGACGATTGAGCCGATATCGAGCGGCACGATGGTGAAGTTCGGGAACGGTTTTACGCTCAACGTCACGGAGCCCAAGGCTGGCCTTGTTGTCAACTACTCGGGTGGTTGCCTCACGGTGCAGGCGCAAGGTCGCACTGAGCACGAATGTGCGAGCACTTCCACAAAACAAGCCGAGCAAGCGCTCCTCTCTTCGCTCCCGCCTGCTGTACAACCCATATTGCAGCGCTTTATCAGTTCTCCCCCCGATGTCGGTATCGTCACATCCGAGGTGGACGGGCGCTGGTACGTAAGCCCCACCCGCACCTATCTCCAAGCAGTGAACGCCGTGCTGGCGGACCTACAGCCCAATGACATCCAGACCGTGATCGCGAATGCTTCGGGGATCGGGCAGGGCTTCGAACAGTACGTCCAAAAAGAGGCGGCCAAGCAACTCGGGCCCTCAGGTCTTGGTTTGCCCAGCTTGCCCACGTCCGGCCTGGGGACAGGGCTAGGGCAAATCCCGCCATCAGGTGCTGGGGGCGGAGCATCCGGCGCCCCATCCTTGACGACCGCGGCCGCAATATCGAACGCCATGAACGCAATGACCAGCGAGATGGCCTATTACTCAGCAAACGGGAGATTTTCGTCCGACGGGACCGCTCTGGATGCCAACTTGGCGTGGTCCAGCGCGCCAGAGCCCGCGCACGTAAGCGTGACGGCCGGGTGCGAGACCAAACCTTCGGTCCCGTCAAGCTTCAGCGCGGCGACTGCGTGCGGGCCCGGGAAGAGCCAGGCACTGCTGGTGCGCTCCGAGTCGACGCAGGGCAAGTGCTTGCTCATTTTCGTCGACGAGGCAGGGCCTAGCGCTCAGCAACGGATCTGGTACGCGTACCGCCCGACGTGCGCCGCCACTTTCCCCGCGGGGGCACCGCTGGGCGGCAGCGCCATCACGCATGTGAGCGGCTGGTACAGCTCGTTCTGATAGCGGGGCGTAGCCGGCCCGACGTCACGCCTGGCCCGCAAAATGGGCCCAAACTGCGCTTAGCGCTTGCTTTAGGATCGGGCCCCATGACCGATGGGGGCGGGCAACGAGGCGGTCTAGGCGACAGCCCCCGGGTCGGCCGGTTGGCGTCCGACTTGCGTGCGGCGCAGCGCCAGGTTGGGCGGCTCCAGGTTGTAGGCGGGCCGGTCCGGCGAGCGCTGTGGGCGGGCTGGTCCTTGGTGTGCGCGGCCGTGCTCGCACTCCCCTGGGCTCATAACGGGGAAGTAGCCCGGTCCGGCTACGGGTTTGTCCGCGCACTACGAGGCAGTGGTTTCAGCCTCCCTGCAGGCGCCAGCACCTGGGACTGGCTTGTCTTTTGTGTTCCCGCCCTCGCCTGCACCGCACTGGCTCTGGCGTACCTCGGTCGGCACCGAGCCGCCGCAGGCGCCGGCACACTGGCCGGCTTGGTCACTTTGGCCTACGGTACGTGCCTGCTCGCGGCCTCCGGCACCAGCGGCCTGGTAGGGCCCTGGGCGGGTACCGTCGCCGGCCTTATCGGCCTTGCTCTTTGCACCCCCCCACTCCTACGCCGGCAAAGACCGGCGCCCACCAAAACGAGGAGGCGCTCCCATGCCCGACGTCAACCCCTGGCAACCACCAGCACAACAACCTGAGGGCCCAGGCTCCGGGCTCCCCGAGCAGTGGCCGGTCCCGGCCGGAGCTGGCGGTGCCGGCCCCATAGGCGGCGAGCACAGCACCCTCACTGAGCCAGTACCCCCTCATAGCCCTCCGGCTAAGGGCCGAGGGCGCCTGCTCGGCGCTGCCGCCCTGGCCGTTGTCCTGGTCGGCGGAGGGGCGGGCGCGTCGGTGGCCTTGTCCTCCGGCAGCGGAGGCGGAGCTTCCACCCCCTCCCAAGCCGTCGACAACATGCTCCAAGCCATCCAGAGCAGCGATGTCATCGGTGTCATGGACGACCTGGCACCGGGCGAGCGAAACGCCATTGCACCGGGGTTGCAGGACGTGTTCGGCCAGCTGAAGCGCATCGGCGTCCTCGACTCGACCGCCGACCTGCAGCACATAACGGGGTTCTCGGCGTCTTTCCACGGTTATTCCACCAGCACCCGCCAGATCAACTCCTCCTTGGCCGCCGTGACGCTCACCGGCGGGAGTTCCGCAGCCAGCCTCGACCCCAACCAGCTCCCCCTGGGCTCTTACTTCAAGAGCCTGGCCGTGGCGGCAACCACGGGTCAGGTCCAGAAATCGTCTTCGTCCATGGGCCCCTCGACCTTTGCCACGGTGCAGGTGGGTGGCTCTTGGTACGTGAGCCTGGGCTACAGCATCGCCATCAATGCCCTGCAGAGCGCCGGCAAGCCAATGACACCCCCGGCCGGGGCCATAATCCCGGCAGGCGCGGACAGCCCCCAGGACGCCGTAACAGCGATGTTCACCTCCGTGTCCAACCTGGACCTGCAGAGCCTCATCGCCGACCTCGACCCGGGGGAAATGGCCGCCCTCGACGCCTACGCGCCACTTTTCATCGGGCCCGCTCAGCGCTCACTGGACACCGCGAAAGGCCAAGTCTCCATTTCCTTCGACCTGCCGACCATGAGAACCGAGCAGATCTCGAGCGGCACCTTGGTCAAGCTCGGCGGGCTCGGAGTGCACATCAAGACCGCTTCGATGAGCATCGACGCGGCCAACGGGTGCGAAACGATCGTCATGAGCGGCCACACCGTGCATACCTGCGGGGCGGCAGCCGGGTTGGGGAACGGCTCGGCCACCGGCAAGGAGCTGGTGCAAGCCATGCCTGCCCCTGTGCGGCCCATCCTCCAGCGCTTCATCGACAACCCGCCGGATGCCGGCATCGTTACCAGCGAGGTCAACGGGAAGTGGTACCTGAGCCCCACCCGGGCCCTGCTCCAAGCGGTCAATGCCTACCTGGCAGATCTCAAACCGGGTGACATTCAGACTGTGATCGCCAACGCCCACGGCGTGGACCAGGGGTTCATGAGCTTCCTCAACAAGGAGGGGCAGGCCGTGATGGGTGCCACCAGCCCGCTGCTGGGCGCCACTCGCCAGGGCGCCCTTGTGGGAGGGGCCCTATAGGGTCGTCGGGTGCATTCGATCGAGGTCAAGCACCAC
>DASSZK010000154.1:0-7040 GCA_035702845.1 Acidimicrobiales bacterium | reverse complement strand
TGGTACGTGGTGCACACGTACGCCGGGTACGAGAACAAGGTCAAGTCCAACCTGGAGAGCCGCATTTCCTCCATGAACATGGAGGACAGGATCTACGAGGTCGTCATCCCTATGGAGGACGTCCCGGAGCTCAAAAACGGCAAGCGCCAGGTCGTGTCGCGCAAGGTCTTCCCTGGGTACCTGATGGTGCGGATGGTCTTGGACGACGACTCCTGGTACGTCGTGCGCAATACTCCCGGCGTGACCGGCTTCGTCGGCCTAGGGGCGCGACCGACGCCGCTTTCTCGTCGTGAGGTTGAGAACATCCTGGTCGTCAAGCCTGAAGGCACAGCCACTCCCAAGAAGTCCCGGCCCCGCCTGGAGTACGAGGTGGGCGAGTCGGTGCGCGTGCGCGAAGGGCCGTTCGCCGACTTCAGCGGCACCATTGCTGAGATCAACGAGGACCAGCTCAAGTTGAAGGTCCTCGTCAACATCTTCGGCCGGGAGACCCCGGTCGAGTTCGAGTTTGCCCAAGTAGCCAAGCTTTGAGCTCGGCGACCAACACGACCCGGCCCGCGGATACCAAGAGGAGCACCCCATGGCAAAGCGCCAAGTAACAGCGATAGTCCGCATCCAGCTACCGGCCGGCAAGGCCACTCCTGCGCCGCCCGTCGGTACCGCTCTGGGCCCTCACGGCATCCAGACGATGGAGTTCGTCAAGCAGTACAACGCCGCCACCGAGGACCGTGTCGGCCAGGTCATCCCCGTCGAGGTCACGATCTTTTCGGACCGCAGCTTCAGCTTCGTCCTCAAGACGCCGCCGACGGCCGTGCTCATCCGCCAGGAGCTGGGTATCCCCAAGGGGTCCAAGACGACCGGGCGAGAAGTGGCGGGCACGCTCTCCGACGACCAGTTGACCAAGATCGCCCAGATCAAAATGCCGGACCTGAACGCCTACGACATGGAGTCAGCCAAGAAGCAAGTGGCCGGCACCGCCAGGTCGATGGGCGTCAAGCTGGCCTGACCCAACGCCGGCGGCTAGAGCCGGCGGGGCCGAGCATCGCTTAGCAGTCGGCATCGCTTAGCAGTAGGCAGCACTTGGCAGTAGACAGCAGGAGGGACGACCTCGCCCTCCTGGGGACAAAACCAGCGGCCGGCACTCTGCCGGTCCGGGCACTCGAGAGGGAGGCACAATGCCGCACCGAGGTAAGAAGTACAACGAGGCAGTAAAGAAGCTCGGCGAGCGTCGCGAGCGGACGCCGGTCGAGGCAATCGACCTGGTGAAGAGCTTGGCCAGCGCCAAGTTCGACGAGACGGTGGAGCTGGCCGTGCGCCTGGGCATCGATCCCCGCAAGGCGGACCAGGCCCTTCGTGGCACGGTTTCGCTGCCCGCCGGCACGGGCAAGAGCGTCCGTGTCGCTGTGTTCGCCGCCGGCGAAGCCGCAGAGGCGGCCCGGGCAGCCGGCGCAGATGTCGTCGGCTCCGACGACCTGGTGGCCCGAGTCGATGAGGGTTTCATGGACTTCGACATCGCTATCGCCACACCCGATCTCATGGGCCAAGTCGGACGTCTGGGTCGCAAGCTGGGCCCCCGTGGCCTGATGCCGAACCCCAAGACAGGGACTGTCACGGCCGATGTGGGCCGCGCCGTGAGCGACTTCAAGGGCGGCCGAGTCGAGTACCGCGCCGATGCCCGCAGCCGCGGCGTCGTGCAGGTGCCCATCGGCAAGATCAGCTTTAGCCGAGAGCAGCTCATGGACAACTTCCGGGCCGTGCTGGACGAGCTCCAGAGGGTCAAGCCGTCCTCGGCCAAGGGTCGGTACATAAAGGCCGTCGCCGTCTCTTCGACGATGGGGCCCGGCATCGACCTCGATGTCACGAGGCTGCGCGCAACCGACGAGGAGCTGGCGGCGGCCGGCTGATCAGTAGCACGGTCCGTGAGCACCGGTCTTGACGGCCGGTCCTCCGACCTGCGGCCTGTTACCATGGGCCGCTGACATAACGCCGTAGAAATCTGGTGTGCCCGTTCCCGTTGCCCTCTGGGGTTGACGGCCCGCAGCGGGCGCCGAAGTGGGTGAGCTTTCACCCGACCCGACGAGGCGAGCCTTGCACTCCCCGAAGGGTGCGCGCTCGCGTGCCACTTTTTGATGAAGGAGTGCAATGGACAACCCGAGGCCTGAAAAGGTTACGGTCGTCGACGAGGTGCGTGAGCGCTTCAACGGCGCGGACGCCGTGATCGTCACCGAGTACCGAGGCCTGAAGGTCAAAGACCTACAGGCTCTGCGGCGCAGCTTGCAGCCTCTCGGCGGCGAGTACCGGGTGTACAAGAACACCCTGGTGCGTATCGCTGCCGCCCAGGAAGGGCCTGCAGGTCTGGAAAGCCTGCTCACGGGGCCGACTGGCTTGGCTTTCGTCAAGGGCGATGCCGCCGCCGTCGCCAAGACGTTGCGCGATTTTTCTCGCACCAACCCGCTGCTTCTCATCAAGGGCGGCGTCCTCGGGCAGTCCGTCCTCGGCTCGGCGGCCACCATCGCCCTCGCCGACCTGCCCTCCCGCGAGCAACTGCTGGCCCGCCTGGCCGGTGGCTTCGCCGCACCCATGCAGAAGATGGCCGGCCTACTTGCCGCGCTGCCCCGCAACTTTGCCTATGGCCTCGCCGCCCTGCGCGATAAGCGCGAGGCCGAGCAGGGCTGAACCCTTTACCGCCGGACCCCCGTTACCCAAAGCCGATCAGGCCCAGAAACAAACCAGGAGCGATTCAAATGGCTACAACACTTTCCCAGGAAGACATCCTCGAAGCGATCTCCAGCATGACGGTCATTGAGCTGTCCGAACTGCTCAAGGCGTTCGAGGACCGCTTCGGTGTCACGGCCGCTGCGCCGGTCGCCGTGGCTGCCGGCCCGGCCGCCGGTGGCGGTGGCGACGCCGCACCCGCCGTCGAGGAGCAGGACGAGTTTGACGTCGTCCTAAAGGATGCCGGCGACAAGAAGATCCAGGTCATCAAGGAGGTGCGCGCTCTTACGAACCTCGGTCTCAAGGAGGCCAAGGACCTCGTGGACGGCGCCCCCAAGACGGTGCTCGAGAAGGTCAGCAAGGAAGACGGCGAGAAGGCGAAGAAGCAGCTCGAAGACGCCGGGGCGACCGTCGAGCTCAAGTAGTTCCACAAGCGGCCCGGGCGGGTGCTTGACCGCCGGCCCGGGCTCGCTTACCCTGTCACTTGGGAGTACGAGCGTGTGCCCCGCGCTTGCCGCGTCTGGCGTGCACGCAGTATAGTGAGAAGTTGCCGTGCTCTCTGTCTCCGCGCCCTCTGTCATCAGAGCTGCGGTCTTGAGCGCGCCAGTGGCCACCGCATCTCCCAAGGAGTAGTCCTTGCCCTCTCGCCCCGCATCCCGGGAGCGCTTTTCCTTCGCCAACCTTGACGAGGTATTGCCGCTACCGGATTTGATCTCAGTTCAGCGCGACTCTTTCCAGTGGTTCCTGGAAAAGGGGTTGGCCGAAGCCTTCCGTGACATCAGCCCCATCGAGGACTTCTCCGGTTCGCTCAAGCTGATCCTGGAGTTCGACCCGACCGACCAGGACCTGCGCCCTCCTCCGAAGTTCACTGTCGAGGAGTGCAAGGAAAAGGACATGACGTACGCCGCGCCGATCTTCGTGCGGGCGCAGTTCCAGAACGCCAACACGGGCGAGATCAAAGAGCAGACCGTCTTCATGGGCGACTTCCCCGTCATGACGGAGCGGGGGACCTTCATCATCAACGGCACCGAGCGTGTCGTCGTGTCCCAGCTCGTGCGCTCTCCGGGCGTCATCTTCCAGCCGGGCCGCGACCTAAAGACCATCGTCACCGGGACCGTCCACCCCTACCGCGGTGAGTGGATCGAGTTCGACGTCGAAGCCAAACCGGGCAAGGACATCAGTGCCGGCTCGCGCGTCGCCCGCAAGCGTCGCCTGTCGCTGTTCACGCTGCTGCGCGCCCTGGGCTATTACGACGAGGCGTTCTTGGAGCGCTTCGTCCGCCACTTCCAGTTCCTTGAGCCCCAGTGGGACCGTGAGCGCGAACTTGCGCCCACCCAGGAAGACGCGCTCTTGGAGATCTATAAGCGCGCCCGCCCGGGCGAGCCTCCTTCGGTCGAGTCCGCTCGTGCCTACTTCGAGAACGCCTTCTTCAACTCCAAGCGCTACGACCTCACGCGCGTCGGGCGCTACAAGCTCGACCGCAAGCTCGGCCCTGAGATCGCAAAGCTTGAATCGCTCTTCGGTGTCGACCTTGACCGCCCCGTGCCGGGCCAGACAGTCCTCTCCAAGAGCGAAGTGCTGGCCGCCAGCACCTATCTCCTCCACCTGGCCCAGGGCGAGGCCGGTTACCGCCTCGACGACCAGGACCACTTCGCCAACCGGCGGGTGCGCAGCGTCGGCGAGCTGATCCAGAACCAAGTGCGCGTCGGCCTTTCCCGCATGGAGCGGGTCGTGCGCGAGCGCATGACGACCCAGGACGTCGAGGCCATTACGCCGCAGACGCTGATCAACATCCGGCCGGTCGTAGCTGCCATCAAGGAGTTCTTCGGCACCAGCCAGCTCTCGCAGTTCATGGACCAGACCAACCCGCTGTCGGGTCTCACCCACAAGCGGCGCCTGTCGGCCATGGGCCCCGGCGGTCTGTCCCGGGAGCGCGCAGGCTTCGAGGTCCGAGACGTGCACTCGTCCCACTACGGGCGCATGTGCCCGATCGAGACGCCTGAGGGCCCCAACATCGGTCTCATCGGCCACCTCGCCACTTACGGCCGCATCAACGAGTACGGCTTCATCGAGACGCCCTACCGCAAGGTCGTCGACGGCAAGGTCAGCAAGGAGATCGTCTACCTGGCGGCCGACGAAGAAGAGGAGTACGTCATCGCCCAGGCCAACGCCAAGTTGGCCGAGGACGGCACTCTCACCGATCAGCGCGTCCTGGTCCGCCGGGCGCCCCAAGGCCCGGGCGTACGCGTGGGCGCCGGCGGCACCACCTACGGCACGACCAGCGAGGTCGATTTCGTGCCGCCTTCCGAAGTGGACCTGATGGACGTGTCGCCCAAGCAGATCATCTCCATCTCGACCGCGCTTATCCCCTTCATCGAGCACGACGACGCCAACCGGGCTCTCATGGGCGCCAACATGCAGAAGCAGGCTGTGCCTCTGGTGCACCCCGAGGCTCCGTTCGTCGGGACCGGCGTGGAAGGGCGCGCTGCGCGCGACACCGGCGACGTGATCCTGGCGGAGGGTGACGGCATCGTCGCCGAGGTGACGGGCGAGCACATCGCCGTCGAGTACAAGCCAGGGCAGGCGGACCGTTACGGGCGCCCGCTTGGGCGCAAGATCTACCCGGTCTACAAGTTCCGCCGGTCCAACCAAAACACCTGCTTCAACCAGCGCATCACCGTCGAGGAGGGCCAGGTCGTGGCCGCCGGCGACGTGATGGCGGACGGTCCCTCCACTGAGGGCGGCGAGCTCGGTCTCGGCAAAAACCTGCTCGTGGCGTTCATGCCCTGGGAGGGTTACAACTACGAGGACGCCATCATCCTCTCCGAGCGTCTGGTGCGTGACGACGTACTTTCCTCTATCCACATCGAGGAGCACGAAGTCGACGCCCGGGACACCAAACTCGGCGCCGAAGAGATCACCCGGGACATCCCCAACCTCTCCGAGGAGATCCTGAAGGACTTGGACGAGCGGGGCATCATCCGCATCGGTGCGGAGGTCAGCGCCGGGGACGTCCTGGTGGGCAAGGTCACTCCCAAGGGCGAGACGGAACTAACCCCGGAGGAACGCCTGCTCCGGGCCATCTTCGGTGAAAAGGCGCGAGAGGTGAGGGACACCTCGCTCAAGGTGCCTCACGGCGAGTCCGGCAAGGTCATCGACGTACGGGTCTTCTCCAGGGAGGACGCCCACGAGCTACCGCCGGGCGTCAACCAATTGGTCCGTGTCTATGTAGCTCAAAAGCGAAAGATCACCGAAGGCGACAAGCTGGCCGGACGCCACGGCAACAAGGGCGTCATCTCCAAGATCCTCCCCGTCGAGGACATGCCCCACCTGGCAGATGGCACCCCCGTCGACATCATCCTGAACCCCCTCGGTGTGCCCTCCCGGATGAACGTGGGCCAGGTGCTCGAAAGCCACCTCGGTTACGCGGCCCGCTGGGGTTGGGACGTCAACGGCAGCGTCACCGCCAAGGCGCTCCCGCGCCAGCGCAAGACGAGCCCGGTCGGCCGGCCGGCCACGCACGTGGCCACCCCGAGCTTCGACGGCGCGCACTGGGACGAAGAGGACCAGGCAGGCAGGCACCCGACTATCAAGCAGATCTTCGAGCACCTGCACCCCGAAGCCGAGGGCACCGAGTACGGCGACCACGGCCGCCTTATCGGTACCGACGGCAAGGCAGTTCTCTACAACGGGCGCACGGGCGAGGCCTACGACAACCCGGTGTCTGTCGGCTACATCTACATCCTGAAGCTCGCCCACTTGGTGGACGACAAGATCCACGCTCGCTCCACCGGCCCTTACTCCATGATCACCCAGCAGCCGCTCGGTGGTAAGGCGCAGTTCGGTGGCCAGCGCTTCGGTGAGATGGAGGTGTGGGCGCTCGAAGCGTACGGAGCCGCTTACGCGCTCCAGGAGCTGCTCACCATCAAGTCCGACGACGTCCTGGGCCGGGTCAAGGTCTACGAGGCGATCGTCAAGGGGGACAACATCCCCGAGCCCGGCATCCCTGAGAGCTTCAAGGTGCTCATCAAGGAAATGCAGAGCCTTTGCCTCAACGTCGAGGTGCTGTCCACTACGGGCGAGCAGATCGAGATGCGCGACCTGGACGAGGACGTGTTCCGCACGGCTGAGGAGCTCGGTATCGACATCAGCCGGCCCGAACGAGGTTCGGACGAAGAGGACGCGCGGCGCGCCAGCGAGAGGAGCTTCTAAGCGATGTTGGATGTAAACAATTTCGAGCAACTGAGGATCGGGCTCGCCACCGCCGACGACATCCGCACCTGGTCCAACGGCGAGGTGAAAAAGCCCGAGACGATCAACTACCGCAC